>NZ_KV792654.1:235778-237970 GCF_001808255.1 Neisseria sp. HMSC15G01 | reverse complement strand
CCTTTACGCCGTCCGCCGAAATAGCTTTCGTCCAACTCGACAGGGCCCTCAAAAACCTCATCGGCAACCAAGGCCAGATAATGGCGGATAACCATACGAATTTTGCAGTAGAACAGAATAGCGGAGTTGGGCTGAATGCCCAAAATATCGGCAGCGGAACGGGCGGTAACTTCGAGTACAAAAAAACGAAGCAGTTCTTTCTGTACTTTTTTTCTTTAATTTGCAGTGTGTTATCTTCATATTTCGAGGGTAACATATCTGCTAATCTAGTACAGCCCCTTTTTTTAATAATGTTAATGTTAATACGTAACAAAACAAATTCCCGCTTGTAGGTTAAAATCAGGCTATGCTAATATGCACAACAACAGGTTTTTACTGAATAATCTGTGCTAAAATGCAGGATTAGATGGAAAACTCTATCCGAATTCGGTACAATACCGACGAATTATTTCCCTTAAACAACCTGCCGCAAGGCGAAAAGGAACGACTGACATGTCAAACATCGAACAACAAGTTAAAAAAATTGTTGCTGAACAACTGGGCGTAAACGAAGCCGAAGTGAAAAACGAATCTTCTTTCCAAGACGATTTGGGTGCTGACTCTCTGGACACCGTAGAACTGGTGATGGCTTTGGAAGAAGCTTTCGGCTGCGAAATCCCTGACGAAGACGCTGAAAAAATCACTACCGTACAATTGGCTATCGACTACATCAACGCCCACCAAGGCTAATCGGTCGCACCAAACATCCAGCCTCTGCTGCGCCATCGCAATAGAGGCTTTTACCTTATTATTAAACCCCTGAAATTTCAGACGGCATGAGTTTTGCCTGTTTTCACGAAGAAAAAGAGCAAGGCTGCCGCGAAAATCCCGACAACCAACAGCGAGATTATCATGAGTCAGAGAAGAGTAGTCATCACAGGTCTTGGCCAAGTATCACCGGTCGGCAACGACGTCGCCACCGCATGGAGCAATCTGCTCGCAGGCAAAAGCGGCATCGGACGGATTACCCGCTTTGACACATCCGACATCAACAGCCAAATCGCCGGCGAAGTGCGCGATTTCGACATCGGCCAATACATCAGCGCAAAAGAAGCGCGCCGCATGGACGTGTTCATCCACTACGGTATCGCCGCCGCCCTGCAAGCCATCAATGATTCAGGCTTGGACGATTTGGAAACCCTCGACAAAGACCGCGTCGGTGTCAACATCGGTTCCGGTATCGGCGGCCTGCCGAGCATTGAAGCGACCGGTAAAGCCGTTATCGAAGGCGGCGCGCGCAAAATCAATCCTTTCTTTATCCCAGGCTCGCTGATTAACCTGATTTCCGGCCATGTTACCATCCTTAAAGGCTACCGCGGCCCAAGCTACGGCATGGTTTCTGCCTGTACGACCGGTGCACACTCCATCGGTGATTCTGCACGACTGATTAAATACGGCGACGCGGATGTGATGATTGCCGGTGGTGCGGAAGGCGCAATCAGCACTTTGGGCGTTGGCGGTTTTGCTGCCATGAAGGCACTTTCCACCCGAAACGATGACCCTGCTACCGCTTCCCGTCCGTGGGACAAAGGCCGTGACGGTTTCGTTATCGGCGAAGGCGCTGGCGTGCTGGTGTTGGAAGAATTGGAACACGCGAAAAAACGCGGTGCGAAAATTTACGCCGAAATCGTCGGCTTCGGTATGAGCTCAGATGCCTACCACATTACCGCGCCTAACGAAGAAGGCCCTGCATTGGCGGTTACTCGTGCGCTGAAAGATGCCGGCCTGAATCCTGAAGACGTGGATTACGTCAACGCACACGGTACGTCCACTCCGCTGGGCGATGCCAACGAAACCAAAGCCCTCAAACGCGCTTTGGGCGATCATGCGCGCAAAGTCATTGTTAACTCTACCAAATCTATGACCGGCCACTTGCTCGGCGCGGCCGGCGGCGTGGAAGCGTTGTACAGCGTGTTGGCAGTACACGAGCAAAAATCTCCACCGACCATCAACATCTTTGAACAAGACGTTGAAGCCGGTTGCGATTTGGACTACTGCGCCAACGAAGCACGCGATGCGAAAATCGACGTTGCCATCTCCAATTCCTTCGGCTTTGGCGGTACCAACGGCACATTGGTATTCAAACGCTTCAAAGACTGATAGAAGGTTGTAAGTAGATTAAAAGGCCGTCTGAAACTGGATTTCAGACGGCC
>NZ_KV792654.1:206654-235758 GCF_001808255.1 Neisseria sp. HMSC15G01 | reverse complement strand
AAGGCCGTCTGAAACTGGATTTCAGACGGCCTTTTTTATTTTAAAATACAAATATTCTTGATAATCTGTATCATTTATATAAAAATATCGACTCCAATCAATATTGCCCGGATTTTATCGGGTAATCAACCCAATTACATTTTTATCAGGAGTCTGCAATGAAAACTATCCGTATTCTAGCATTGGCCGCCGCGCTGGCCGCCGTGCCTGCATTTGCGTCTGATTTCGGCCATGAACAGGCATTGACCATAGACGGCAAGCCTGCCCATTTGGCAGAAACTTCAGCCCGTATTTTGGCAAACGAAACCCTGACTGCGCCGCAACTGGTCGAAGACATTACCGATGGATTCGGTTCGAAAAAAATTCCAGGTTATAAATTGATGATTATGGGCCGCACTTATTCGGTGGCGGCAGAAACCAAACCGCCGAAAGAGGGCCAAACTCAGTGGCGGGACAATACGTTCATTCATCGTGGCGTAAAACTGTTTGTCGGTATTCCGGTCAAAAACGGCAAGATGGATTTGGCGTCTGCCAGATTGATTAATATCGGCGTGGTTGACGATAACGGTGGTGCCGCGCCTCATGATGAGGGTGAAAAAATCCGCCCCGTCGGCAAACAGCTGATGTCCCCCGATACCAAAGTGGAAAATGTGAAACTCAATATTGCCAAACTGACGTTGCCAAATATGAAATTGGGCGAAACCAGTGGCGGTGGTGTGAAATTGGAAGCATCGGCAACATTGGACGGTAAGCCGATACAGACCAAAATCGACAGCACGTTCTCCCGCTTCTATTCCGCCAAACCAGCCGCTACACGGCCGTTTATGGCAGATGCAAGGTTTGTGAAATAATTGCAAAGGCCGTCTGAAATCCAGTTTCAGACGGCCTTTTATTGATAAAACCGATTCAATACCGCATCATTTTGCTGTCAACCTGCATTGCCCAAGCATCAATACCGCCCTGCAGGTTGTAGAGGTTTTCAAATCCGGCGTCTTCCAAATATATTGCCGTGTGCAGGCTGCGGATGCCGTGGTGGCAGTAAATGACGATGGGCAAATCGTCGTCGGGCAGCTCGTTTTGGCGCAGGGGGATGAGGTTCATCGGGATATGAATGGCGACGGGCAGGGTGCAGATGGCGCGTTCTTCATCGGTGCGGACGTCGAGCAGATGAAATGCGCGGCCTTCGTCCTGCCATTGTTTCAATTCGGTGGGCGAGAGTTGGATAATGTCGGTCATAGGGTCGGGTATAAAAGTATGAGGCCGTCTGAACTTTCAGACGGCCTGTTGTTTAAAAATCGAAATCGCCGAACGGATTGGCCGATTTGTCTTCCAAGTGTGCCACGACGGTGTCGAACAATACTTTTTCGGAAAACTCATTGCCGTTACGCGTCAGCAAAAGCGCGCGTTGTACCGGTTTGCGGCCGACGATGACCACCATACGGCCACCGTCTTTCAGTTGCTCTTTCAGAATTTCAGGTACGCTGTCTACTGCGCCGCCCACATAAATCGCATCAAAAGGAGCGCCTTGCGATGCTTCGGTCAGGCCGTTGTTTTGCACATAATCGACGTTGGCAAAGCCCAATTCGTCCAAAACTTTTTTGGCGCGTTGCTGCTGCTCGGCATCAATGTCGTCAGTGACGACTTTGCCGGCCAGTTTGGATAGCAGGGCGGTTGCATAGCCTGAGCCTGTACCGATTTCTAAGACAGTTTCGTCTTTTTTCAGTTTCAAACCTTGAGCTAGGCGGGCAACGACTTTGGGTTCCAACATTTTATGGCCGTTGGCCAGCGGCAGCTCCATATCCGCATAGGCCAAACCTTGAAAAGCCTCGCCGACAAAATGTTCGCGCCCGATCTCCTCCAAAGCATCCAAAATGTCGAAGTCCAAGACATCCCACGGACGAATCTGCTGTTCAACCATATTGAAACGCGCTTTTTCAAAGTCCATATTTGTGCTCCGTTCAATTCTTAATTTTATCGAAGCATACATTATAAATCCTTGTCGGAGAGTGTGCCATCTTTCAGACGGCCTCGAGGCTTGTTAATAATTGCCAAGCGCACATATATCCACTAAACTTTCACATTACACGACGCTACAACAAGCAACAACCAACACACGGAGCAATAAAGATGTATCACCAAATCGGAATGTGGGACCAAAAATGGGTTATCGGCAACTGGAAAATGAACGGCCGACTCCAAAACAACAATGCGCTTATGCACCGCTTCCGTGTCATGCCAACCGCAGAACGCGTGTTAATCGGCCTGGCCGCTCCAACCGTTTATCTGTTGCAACTGCACAACGCCATGCAGATTGTTTTGAACAACCGCATCTTAACCTGTGCGCAAGACGTGAGCCGTTTCCCGAATAACGGCGCATACACTGGCGAAGTGTCCGCCGAAATGCTTGCCGACATCGGTACAGACATCGTTCTCATCGGCCACTCCGAGCGCAGCCTTTATTTCGGCGAGAAAAACGAAATCCAACGCCGCAAAATGGAAAACGTCCTCAACGTCGGCCTGATTCCATTGTTGTGCGTCGGCGAAAGCTTGGAAGAACGCGAAGCCGGTAAAGAACACGAAGTCATTGCCCACCAGCTTTCCATCCTGCAAGGTTTGAACACCAAAAACATCGCCGTTGCCTACGAGCCGGTTTGGGCGATCGGTACAGGCAAAGTCGCCACCGTCGAACAAATCGCCGATATGCACGCATTTATCTACAAAGAAATCTTGTCTTTGTGCGGAAGCGATGTTAAAATCCGCGTTCTTTACGGCGGAAGTGTGAAAGCGGATAACGCAGCCGACATCTTCGCAGTACCTCATGTAGACGGCGCATTGGTTGGTGGCGCGTCATTATCATATGACTCCTTTACCGCCATCATCAACGCAGCACAAGCCTCGTAGAAAACATATGGAAGCCTTTAAAACCCTTATCTGGATCATTAATATTATTTCCGCTTTAGCCGTAATCGTGTTAGTATTGCTGCAACACGGTAAAGGCGCGGATGCCGGCGCAACGTTCGGTTCCGGCAGCGGTAGCGCGCAAGGCGTATTCGGTTCTGCCGGTAATGCCAACTTCCTCAGCCGCTCGACTGCCATTGCCGCAACATTTTTCTTTGCGACCTGTATGGCGATGGTGTATATTCACACCCACTCCAGTAAGCACGGTTTAGACTTCAGCGATGTGAAGCAGACCCAGCAAGCTCCTAAGCCTGCAACGCCTGCACAAAACAATACAACTCCTGTTGCACCAAATCCTCAGCAGCAGTAAGACAATTTGATTTATGCCGACATGGTGGAATTGGTAGACACGCTATCTTGAGGGGGTAGTGGCCGTAGGCTGTGCGAGTTCAAATCTCGCTGTCGGCACCACATTAGAAAATCTAACCGCTTTTTAGCGGTTATTTTTTCGTCTTGAGAATCTGCCTTTTATTTATCTTTAGGCCGAGACAGGGAAATACAATGAAGCGTTTGGTTGTCGGCATCAGCGGTGCCAGCGGTTTTCAGTATGGCGTGAAGGCTTTGCAGCTTTTGCGTGCGCATCAGGTAGAAACGCATTTGGTGGTTTCACAAGGGGCGGAGATGACCCGCGCTTTGGAAACGGATTACACCAAAGAAGACGTTTATGCTTTGGCGGATGTCGTGCATTCCATCCGTAATGTCGGGGCAAGCATTGCCAGCGGTTCGTTTTTGACGGATGGAATGTTGATTGCGCCGTGTTCAATGAAGACCTTGGCTTCGGTTGCTCATGGATTTGCCGATAATTTGCTCAGCCGTGCGGCGGATGTAACGTTGAAAGAGCGACGCAGGCTGGTGTTGATGGTGCGTGAAGCGCCGTTAAACTTGGCGCACATTGAAAATATGCGCCGTGTGACAGAGATGGGCGGCATTGTGTTTCCTCCCGTTCCGGCTTTATATCAGAAGCCCGAATCCATCGAAGATATGATTACACACAGCGTCTCTCATTCTTTGGACTTGTTCGGCATCATTCAAAACGATGTGCCGCGCTGGCAGGGCTGATGTTTCAGACGGCCTGAGCATAAGTTACGACTGAGAAGGAAGATAAAAGCCATGCAAACGATTCCTGCCAATATAGTGAAGTTTTTGAGCAATCATCATGTCGTCAGTATTGCTGCTGCGGAAGAGGGCGAAGTTTGGGCAGCTTGCTGTTTTTATGTGTTTGATGAGGTGAATGCCCGATTGATTGTGCTGACATCTTTGAAAACGAAGCATGGCGGAATGATGAGTCGTTCTGCCAAAGTAGCCGGTACCATTGCCGGACAACCTGACAGCATCGCAAAAATCAGCGGCATTCAGTTTGCGGCGACTGCCGCTTTGATTGAGGATGAAGCGGATTTGAAAGCGGCGCAGTCTTTGTATTACAAAGCGCATCCTGCTGCTCGAGTGATGAAAAGCGATGTTTGGGCATTGAATTTGGATAGTGTGAAATTCACTGACAATAAATTGGTATTCGCACAAAAAACGTACTGGAATCGCGAGGATTAAGAAAAGGCCGTCTGAAAGATGAAATTTCAGACGGCCTTTGGTAATGTTACAAATTAATCGTGTCCGAGATCGACAGTTTTGTCTTTGTAACGTGTATCAGGAACCAAAACGATTTTATCGTCCACTTTGCCGATGGCTTTCACATCTTTGCCCGGATAGTCCAGCTGGTGCAGGAAGTAGCGGATACAGTTCAAACGTGCGCGTTTTTTGTCATCGGAGCGGATGATGACCCAAGGCGCGTCACCGGTGTGGGTGTGGGAGAACATGGCGTTTTTGGCTTCGGTGTAGTCGTCCCAGCGGTCGAGCGACTGGATATCCACAGGGGATAGTTTCCAGTGTTTCAGGGGGTCGTCACGACGGGAGATGAAGCGGCGGAGTTGTTCTTCACGGGATACGGAGAACCAGAATTTGAACAGGTGGATGCCGCAGGCAACAAGCATACGTTCCAATTCAGGGGTTTGACGCATGAAGAGTAGGTATTCGTTAGGTTCGCAGAAGCCCATGACGCGTTCTACGCCGGCACGGTTGTACCATGAGCGGTCGAAGAATACCATTTCGCCTGCGGTCGGCAGGTTTTGGATGTAGCGTTGGAAATACCATTGGCCGCGTTCGGTAGTGGTCGGTTTTTCCAGTGCGACAACGCGTGCGCCGCGCGGGTTCAAATGTTCCATAAAGCGTTTGATGGTACCGCCTTTACCGGCTGCATCGCGGCCTTCAAACAGGCTGACGATGCGTTGGCCGGAATCTTTGACCCAGCTTTGTACTTTCAATAATTCGATTTGCAGCTTCTGTTTTTCTTTTTCGTAAACAGAACGGCGCATACGTTGTTTGTACGGGTAGTTGGCAGGAAGCGGTGCGCTGCTGGAATCTTCGTCTGAACCGCGTCCTTCGTGTTCCAAAACAGCCTTTTCGAATACTTGCAGCTGGTCTTGTTTCTCGCCCAGTTCAACATTCTCGAACGGTTCTAATTGGTGGTCTGCCATAAAGTCTCCTTATCGATTAAGTTTTAAATGATATAGTGTGGTATGGTTTGATTCTACCCTTTTATGCCTCGTTCGACTACATAAAATTACATTTGAGTGCTTTTTTTGAATTTGTCTGCTAACTTATGTAAAAGCAGCGTATAATCAGCCTATTTGTACAGCAATCATGCCTTATTTCGCCCTGTTTGACGATGCCGTGAGCGGCCGAGCAAAACTCTATCAAAATCATGTAGAAAGCCATCGGTTTTATCATAACGAACTGGATTCGTTAACAAGTATTTTGCAAGCCGGCTGGAAAAAGGGTTTGCATGCAGTGTTGTTTGCAGACTACGAATTCGGGTTGCCGCTGATGGATATTCCGTCTGGTCGCAGTGGCAGTCTGCGTTTGCACTGGTTTGCCGATTATTCCGAAATCGATGCCGAAAACTGGCTGGCCAATCATTCAGACGGCCTTGAGGCAGGTATTTCCACTCCCCGATTCTCCGTATCCGAAGCCGATTATCTCGAGCATATCCGTCAAATCCACGAAGCCATCCGCCGCGGCGATACCTATCAAATCAATTACACCGCACGCCTGCACCTGCAAACTTACGGCAATCCGATCCAACTTTACCGCCGCTTGCGCCAGCCTGTGCCGTATGCCGTTTTGTCTTGTCTGCCCGACGGGGTAGGGCAGGACGCGTGGACTTTGTGTTTTTCTCCCGAACTTTTCCTCAAAATCGATTCAGACGGCCTGATTACAACCGAGCCGATGAAGGGCACTGCGCCGATTCTTCTTGACGGACAAGATGAACGCCGCGCCGTTGAATTGCAAAACGATCCGAAAAACCGCGCCGAAAATGGGATGATTGTCGAGTTGTTGCGCAATGACCTCGGCAAAATCGCGCAAACAGGCAAAGTACGCGTGCCTGAACCGTTTAAAGTTTCCCGTTTCGGCAGTGTTTGGCAGATGACCAGTGCTATTGAGGCGCAGGCGCTGGCTGATGTTTCGGTTGCCGATATTCTCCGCGCAGCCTTCCCGTGCGGCAGTATCACCGGCGCACCCAAACGCATGAGTATGCAGATTATTGAGTCCCTTGAATCCGAACCGCGCGGTTTGTACACAGGCAGCATCGGCTTTTTGCATCCGTGTGATACGGGTTTGGGGTTTGAAGGCGTGTTTAATGTCGTGATCCGCACCTTATCCCTGAAGCCGGTTTCAGACGGCCTTTATCAAGGTGTTTATGGCGTGGGTTCGGGAATTGTGATTGATAGCGATCCGGAGGCCGAATATCGCGAGTGCGGTTGGAAGGCGCGTTTTCTCAATGACTTGCGGCCTGATTTCGGTATTTTTGAAACCATGCGCGTGGAAAACAAACAATGCCGTTTGCTTGATTTGCATTTGGGCCGTCTGAACAGCTCGGCGCAAGCACTCAACCTGACTTGGCCTGAAAACGCAATAGAGCAAATCCAACATTATATAGATGCGTTGCCAAATGGGTTGTTTAGAGTCAAAGCCGCCTTGTTTTCAGACGGCCTTGCATTGAGTCATGCGGCTGTTTCTGAATTGAGTGAACAACAATACGTTATCTTGAGTGAGCACACATTAAGCCAACGCGATTATCTGCGCCGCTTCAAAACCACGCGCCGTGAAATGTTTGACCAAGCGTGGAAAACAGCAGAAGGGCAGGGCGCATTTGACAGCTTGTTTTTCAATTCAGACGGCCTGTTGTTGGAGGGCGGAAGAAGCAATGTGTTTATCAAATATCAGGGACAATGGCTTACGCCGTCTTTGGATTTGGATATTTTGAACGGGGTAATGCGCCAAGCGGTATTGAAGCAGCCTCAGCTTTTAGGTGCGGATACAATCAAAGAAACCCATATCTCGCGCACCATGTTGGAAAATGCGGAAGAAATCCGCTTGAGCAATGCTTTAAGGGGCATGTTTGCGGTTTCGCTCCGTAAATAAACGGCAAGGGTCAAATCATCGTGATTCAAATTGTCGTAAAGTGGCAATATCCGATAGAATACGTCATTTCAACATTGAGGCCGTCTGAAAGGGAAAACAATATGGCAAAAGCAAAAGGTGGATTGGGACGCGGTTTGGATTCGCTGATATCCAATGCGGTGGACAGCAGCAGTAGCGACCGCCTGACAACGGTTGCCATCGCCGATATTCAGCCCGGCCGCTATCAGGCGCGTGTGCAAATGGATGACGAAGCCTTGCAGGAATTGGCTGACTCCATTAAAGCGCAAGGTATTATCCAGCCGGTTATCGTACGCGAACGTGGTCTGTCTCAATATGAATTGATTGCCGGCGAACGCCGTTGGCGTGCTTCCCAGTTGGCCGGTTTGACCGAAATTCCCGTCGTCATCAAAACCATCAGCGACGAAACCGCGTTGGCCATGGGTTTGATTGAAAACCTGCAACGTGAAAACCTCAATCCGATTGAAGAAGCTCAAGGTTTGAAACGCCTTGCCGATGAATTCGGCCTGACTCATGAAACCATCGCAAAAGCCGTCGGTAAAAGCCGTAGTGCCATCTCCAACAGCCTGCGCCTGTTGAGCCTGCCTGAGCCGGTTCAGGAAATGCTTTACCAACGCCGTCTAGAAATGGGGCATGCCCGTGCGTTGCTAACTTTGCATGTGGTTGACCAATTGGAGTTGGCGCAAAAAGCCGTCAAAAACGGTTGGTCGGTGCGCGAAGTAGAACGACGCAGCCAGTTGGCACATCAAAAAGCCAAGCCCGAAGCAGCCAAAACCATCAGCCCGGATATCCGCCGTATTAATGATGCCCTGACTGAGCGATTGGGTGTCAATGCCGAAGTCAAAACCAGCAATCAGAAAAAAGGCAAAATCGTACTGCATTTTGATACGCCGGAAACGTTCGAATATCTACTGAAACAGTTAGGCATCAATCAAGAGTTTTAACGGTTTTATGAACAGGCTGTCTGAAAAAAGTTTTTCAGACAGCCTGAATTTTTGATAAAAGGACTGGTCGTACAGATGTTTACAATACAAATCAAAATCTTCTGTAAAATCTGTGTAGCAACATGTAATTTGTGTTAAACTCCGTTCCTGCAAAGATTTGTTTTATATGTGTTAATCATTTATCTGTGAAAGGTTCACAAAGATTAACATATTGCTTGACGTTAACAAACTTCTTGATTATATTAATTTACCTTGCGTTTTTGGGGTGTGGAGTACAATGAATCGGATAGTCCCATTACAAGTGATTGTATTGTTAATAATTTCAGTTGTTTGTGCGTTATTTTCCGGATTGCCCGGCTTCCTCTCTGCTTTGGCGGGAGGATTTTCGTATATTTTGCCTACCCTGGTTGCAGTTTTACTTTTAAAGTTTTCCCGACGAAATCCCGATCTGCAAAGTTCGATGTTTATCGGCGGAGAGGTTTTAAAAGTAGTGCTGTCGCTGGTATCTATGTCGGTCGTTTTTGCGATATGGCATCGATCACTGGTATTTTACCCATTTTTATTGGCGTTTCTTGGCGTCAGTCATTTGGTTTTTTTAGTATTGTTGAGAGTGAAACACTATGGCAGGTGAAACTATGACCGCTGCCGACTACATCAAGCACCACTTGCAAAGCTTGACCAGTATGTCGGATGTTACTCGGGGTCAAGGACTGAAAAACATCGCTGATTTTTCGTTCATTAACCTTGATGCAATCTTTTTTGCCGTTCTGTTGGGCGTAATCGGCAGCTTCCTTTTGTGGCGTGGGGCCAAAAAAGCAACTGCTGGCGTACCTGGTCGTTTTCAAGCGGCTGTTGAAATTCTGTTCGAATTCGTGGATAACATGTGTAAGAGCATTATCCATAACGAACAATCGCGTAAAGCTGTTGCGCCTTTAGGCTTGACTCTGTTTGTCTGGATTTTCCTGATGAACGCCATGGATATGTTGCCGGTTGATTTGCTGCCAATGGTATGGCAAGGCGTTACCGGTAATCATCACGCACTGTTGCGTGTCGTACCGACTGCTGACTTGAATACCACTTTGGCTTTGGCAATTGGCGTATTGTTGGTATGTATTTATTACAATATCAAAATCAAAGGCTTTGGCGGTTGGATTCACGAATTGTTCAGCGCGCCTTTCGGTCCGATGCTCGCTCCGGCCAACTTCCTGCTCAACTTGGTAGAGTTTTTGTCCAAAACCGTATCCCACGGTATGCGGTTGTTTGGTAATATGTATGCCGGTGAGCTGGTGTTCCTGCTGATTGCTTTGTTGGGTGGTGCGTGGGCATCAACTGGCAGCATCGAAACTTTAGATCCAATTTTATTTGTGTTCCACCTGATTGCCGGTTTGGCTTGGGCGATTTTCCACATTTTGGTTATCACCTTGCAGGCATTTATTTTCATGGCGTTGGCGTTCGTATATATCGGACAAGCGCATGATGCACACTAATCAAGTAGTTTTTTCGTAGTTTGTTTTTTGTAGTTTAACCTTTACTATTTTAAGGAGTTTAAAAATGGGTTTGATTGCTATCGCATGTGGTTTGATCGTTGCCTTGGGCGCATTGGGTGCCTCTATCGGTATCGCAATGGTTGGTTCTAAATACTTGGAATCTTCTGCTCGCCAACCTGAGCTGATCGGTCCTCTGCAAACCAAACTGTTCTTGATCGCTGGTCTGATCGACGCGGCCTTCTTGATCGGTGTGGCTATTGCCCTGTTGTTCGCCTTCGTTAACCCGTTTGGTGCTGCGTAATCAAGACGGAGCGATCCGTTCAGATACAGGCTTATGGTCTGTTTGATTAACCCAGATACGAAGGTTAAGTAACGTGAATATTAATGCAACCTTATTTGCGCAAATCCTGGTTTTCTTTGGCTTGGTTTGGTTTACGATGAAATTCGTATGGCCTCCGATTGCCAAAGCATTGGATGAGCGTGCCGCAAAAATCGCCGAGGGCTTGGCTGCTGCCGAGCGCGGTAAGAGCGATTTTGAGCAGGCAGAGAAAAAAGTTGCAGAACTTATGGCCGAAGGGCGTAATCAGGTAACCGAAATGGTTGCCAACGCCGAAAAACGTGCTGCAAAAATTGTAGAAGAAGCCAAAGAGCAAGCTTCTCATGAAGCAGCACGCATTGCAGCCCAAGCAAAAGCTGATGTGGAGCAAGAAGTTAATCGTGCGCGCGAAGTGTTGCGTGAACAGGTTGCTACACTGGCTGTTAAAGGTGCGGAATCTATCTTGCGTAAAGAAGTTGATGCTTCCAAACATGCAGATTTGCTCAGTACCTTAAAACAGGAGCTGTAATCTTATGGCAGAGTTCGCAACGATTGCCAGACCTTATGCGAAAGCATTATTTAGTCTGGCTCAGGAAAAAAACCAAATCGAGTCTTGGTTGGGCGAACTGAAAGAACTCGCAGCGGTTGTTCAAGATGAGAAAGTCATTGCGCTCATCGAGCAACCGGAAACGGGAGCTTCCGAAAAAGCAGAAACGCTCAAAGGTCTTGTCGGTATCAAAAATGTCGAATTGGCAAATTTCATTACCGTTTTGGCCGAGCAAAAGCGTTTGCTGGTATTGCCGGAAATTTATGCCCAATATCAAGATTTGACCTTGATACACAACAATACGAAATCGGCAGTAATTTACAGCGCGTATGAGCTCAGTTCTCAGCAGCTGGCCGATGTTACCGATATCCTGACAAAACGCTTCAACAGCAAATTGGATGTGGTAGCTAAAGTTGCCCCTGAATTAATCGGCGGCATCAAAGTAGAAGTGGGTGATCAGGTCTTGGATTTGTCCGTACAAGGCAAACTGAATGCTTTGTATGCGACTATGACAAATTAGGAGAGTTTTCATGCAGCTTAATCCTGCTGAAATTAGCGATTTGATTAAAGCCAAAATCGAAAATCTGTCCGTCAATACAGAAGTGCGTACCCGTGGTACCGTTGTTTCTGTTACAGACGGCATTGTGCGCATTCATGGCTTGTCAGACGCGATGCAAGGTGAGATGCTCGAATTCCCCGGTAACACTTTCGGTCTGGCCATGAACTTGGAGCGTGACTCCGTCGGTGCCGTAGTGTTGGGTGAGTACGAACACATTAAAGAAGGCGATACAGTTACCTGTACCGGCCGTATTTTGGAAGTGCCGATCGGTCGTGAACTGGTTGGCCGCGTGGTTGATGCATTGGGTCGTCCTATCGATGGTAAAGGTCCAATCAACACAACATTGACTGCTCCAATCGAAAAAATTGCACCAGGTGTGATTGCGCGTAAATCGGTTGACCAACCAATGCAAACCGGCCTGAAAGCCATTGACTCTATGGTTCCGGTTGGTCGTGGCCAACGTGAGTTGATCATTGGTGACCGTCAAACTGGTAAAACTGCCGTAGCACTGGATGCCATCGTTAACCAAAAAGGTACAGGCGTTATCTGTATTTATGTGGCTATCGGTCAAAAAGCATCTTCTATTGCCAACGTAGTACGCAAATTGGAAGAGCATGGCGCGATGGAGCATACCATTGTGGTTGCTGCAACTGCTTCTGAAGCCGCTGCACTGCAATACATTGCTCCTTACTCCGGTTGTACCATGGGTGAATTCTTCCGTGACCGTGGCGAAGATGCGTTGATCGTATACGATGACTTGTCTAAACAAGCCGTTGCATACCGTCAAATTTCTCTGCTGTTACGCCGTCCTCCTGGCCGTGAAGCATATCCTGGCGACGTATTCTATCTGCACTCCCGTCTGTTGGAACGTGCAGCCCGTGTCAGCGAAAACGAAGTTGAAAAACTGACCAATGGCGAAGTAAAAGGCAAAACCGGTTCTCTGACTGCGTTGCCAATTATTGAAACCCAAGCCGGTGACGTATCAGCATTCGTACCAACCAACGTAATCTCGATTACAGACGGCCAAATCTTCTTGGAGACCGACTTGTTCAATGCCGGTATCCGTCCTGCAATCAATGCCGGTATTTCCGTATCGCGCGTAGGTGGTGCAGCACAAACCAAAGTCATCAAAAAACTGGGTGGCGGTATCCGTTTGGCGTTGGCACAGTACCGTGAATTGGCAGCGTTCTCGCAATTTGCTTCCGATTTGGACGAAGCAACACGCAAACAGCTGCAACACGGTGAAGTAGTTACTGAATTGATGAAACAAAAACAATTCAGCACATTGAACACTGCCGAAATGGCATTGACTTTGTGGGCGATCAACAACGGTTCTTACGCAGATGTTCCGGTATCCAAAGCCTTGGCTTTCGAAGCAGAATTCTTGAGTTTCGTACGTACGCAACATCCTGACGTTCTGGAAGCGATTAATGCATCAGGCGCAATGTCTGACGAAAGCGAAAAAGCATTGACCGAAGCCATGAAATCTTTCAAATCTTCTTACGCTTACCAAGCATAAGTATTGAGATGAAAGGAGTCTGAAATGGCAGTCGGAAAAGAGATTCTCACCAAAATCCGTAGTGTTCAAAATACCCAAAAGATCACTAAAGCGATGCAAATGGTGTCGACCTCTAAAATGCGGAAGACTCAAGACCGGATGCGCTTAGCGCGTCCGTACGCCGAAAAAGTGCGTACAGTGATGAGCCATCTTGCACAGACTAATGCCGATCATGGTATCAAATTGTTGGAGCCGCACCGTGAAGTGCGTCGTGCCGGCTTCATTTTGATTACCTCGGATAAAGGTTTGTGCGGTGGCTTGAACGCAAACGTACTGAAAAAGTTTTTGGCGCAAGTTCAAGAGTATCAGGAACAAGGCATCGAAGTCGAAGTCGTGTGCCTGGGTAGTAAAGGTTTGGCTGCATGCCAAAGTATCGGTTTGAATGTTATTGCTAGCGCAACCAATTTGGGCGATACCCCAAAAATGGAATTGCTGCTCGGCCCTCTGACCGAAATCTTCCAACGTTATGAGAAGCATGAATTAGACCGTATCCATATGGTTTACTCACGTTTCGTCAATACAATGCGCCAAGAGCCGCGTATGGAAGTTTTGCTGCCTATCGGTGAAAACGTTATTGACGACGGAACAGGTCATTCTTCATTTACTTGGGAATACCTCTACGAGCCGAGTCCTATCGCCGTATTGGAATATTTGGTTCGCCGCTATTTAGAGTCTGTGGTTTATCAGGCATTGAGCGACAACATGGCATCTGAACAAGCCGCGCGTATGGTAGCGATGAAAGCCGCAACCGACAACGCAGGCAATGCCATCAAAGAATTGCGCTTGGTGTACAACAAATCGCGTCAAGCCGCGATTACCACAGAATTGTCAGAAATTGTAGCAGGTGCAGCGGCAGTTTAATGCCGTCTGAAGCCTGAACAGGAAATTAGGATACGATAATGAGCCAAGGCAAAATCGTACAAGTTATTGGTGCGGTGGTTGACGTGGAATTTCCACGCGACGCTATCCCGCATGTTTACGATGCCCTGAAATTGGACGAGAACGGTCTGACTCTGGAAGTTCAACAGCTTCTGGGTGACGGCGTTGTCCGTACTATTGCAATGGGTAGTTCAGACGGCCTGAAACGCGGCATGTCTGTAAGCAATACTGGTGCACCAATCACTGTACCGGTAGGTAAAGGTACATTGGGTCGTATTGTCGACGTATTGGGTACGCCTGTTGATGAAGCAGGTCCGATCGATACCGACAAGAGCCGTGCCATTCACCAAACTGCTCCGAAATTCGACGAGTTGTCTTCAACTACCGAATTGTTGGAAACCGGTATTAAAGTGATCGACTTACTGTGTCCGTTTGCTAAAGGCGGTAAAGTAGGTCTGTTCGGTGGTGCCGGCGTGGGCAAAACCGTGAACATGATGGAATTGATCAACAACATCGCCAAAGCGCACAGCGGTCTGTCCGTGTTCGCAGGTGTGGGTGAACGTACCCGTGAAGGTAACGACTTCTACCACGAGATGAAAGATTCCAACGTATTGGATAAAGTAGCCATGGTGTATGGCCAAATGAACGAACCTCCAGGCAACCGTCTGCGCGTTGCTTTGACAGGTTTGACTATGGCTGAATATTTCCGTGACGAAAAAGACGAAAACGGTAAAGGTCGCGACGTATTGTTCTTCGTTGACAACATCTACCGTTACACTTTGGCCGGTACCGAAGTATCTGCACTGTTGGGCCGTATGCCTTCTGCAGTGGGTTACCAACCGACATTGGCTGAAGAAATGGGTCGTTTGCAAGAGCGTATTACCTCTACCCAAACCGGCTCCATTACTTCCATCCAAGCCGTATATGTACCTGCGGATGACTTGACTGACCCGTCTCCAGCGACAACTTTCGCCCACTTGGACGCAACCGTCGTATTGAGCCGTGATATTGCATCTTTGGGTATTTACCCGGCAGTTGACCCGCTTGATTCTACTTCACGCCAATTGGATCCGATGGTATTGGGCCAAGAGCACTACGACGTAGCGCGCGGTGTACAGTCTACTCTGCAAAAATACAAAGAATTGCGCGACATTATCGCTATTCTGGGTATGGACGAATTGTCTGACGAAGACAAACTGACTGTGATGCGCGCCCGTAAAATCCAACGCTTCCTGTCTCAACCGTTCCACGTTGCCGAAGTATTTACCGGTTCTCCAGGCAAATATGTTTCATTGCGTGACACCATCGCCGGCTTTAAAGCCATCTTGAACGGCGAATACGACCATCTGCCTGAACAAGCGTTCTATATGGTAGGCGGTATCGAAGAAGCGGCTGAGAAAGCGAAAACCTTAAACTAAGGAGGCCGGCATGAGCACCATGCAAGTTGAAGTGGTCAGTAGCGAGCAAAACATCTATTCGGGCGAGGCCAGCTTTGTGGTGGTTCCGACCGTTCAAGGTGAGCTTGGTATTTATCCACGACACGAGCCGATTATGAGTTTGGTACGCCCCGGCGCATTGCGTTTGACTGTTCCGGGTGAAGCTGAAGAAGTACTGGTTGCCGTTTCCGGTGGCGTTTTAGAAGTACAGCCTGATAAGATTACCGTATTGGCAGACGTTGCCGTCCGCAGTACAGAAATGGATCAGGCGCGTGCTGAAGCAGCTAAAAAAGCAGCCGAAACAGGTGTTTCTGAAGCTAGAGACGAAAAATCTTTGGCTGAAGCGCACAAAGCATTGGCAGCCGCCATTGCCCAGCTGAAAACTTTGGATTACCTTCGTTCGCAAAAAAACAAGTAATGTGGGTTCATCAAGAAAAAGCACAACGAAATGTTGTGCTTTTTTATTTATCTGAAGATAAGTGGCTTGATATTGAAATGTCGATAGATGAGTAGATGGCAAGTTTGAAATCGAAACGGTAGAACAGGTTTTTATGATTAAATTATTGGTGGATCATTATTGAAGTAGTTAGCCTTGTGATTCACATTTAAAATAGTCCACCCAATCTTTTTTATCCTCAAAAAATAGATTGGATGATTCCTAATTTATTGCTACTACAACAGATCTGAATTGATCAGTATTGAAAATATTAGAATTTGTGGAAGCTCTTGTATAAACAAAAGGCCGTCTGAAAAGTTTCAGACGGCCTTTAAACCATTATGATGGCATTCGTTTATGATTGGTCGATGGTTTTATCAAGTCCTTGGGTCAGGCCGTTGATGTCGCCACCATTTAGCCCCAACTCTTTCAAGAGACCGTCAACCAACGGAGCTTGGCTGCGGTAGCGCAGTGCGCTGTTGACCATTTGGTCTGCAAGGCTGGCTTGTGTGGTCTGGCCGTCTGAAACACCTTCCGCACCGTTTGCACCACCGGCAAAGCCACCCAGACCATTGACTTGCAAAATCTTGATGTCTTCGATTTTTTCCATTGGGCGGACGGATTCGCGGATGATGTCAGGCAGATGTTTCAAGAGGGCAAGGCGGACTTGCATTTCAACCTGTTCAACGCTCAGGACGTTGGCAGCTTCGTTCACAGCGCGGGTACCTTCGGCGTCAACCTTGTATTGTTGCTCTTGCGCTTGCGCCAACAGAATTTTGGCATCGGCCTCACCTTTGGCTTGCAGGCGGTGTTTTTCGGCTTCGGCTTCGGCGGCAATACGCACGGCTTCAGCGCGGTCTTGTGCAGCTTGTTTTTCAGCTTCGGCGGCAACAGTGAGCGAAATCGCATCTTTTTGCGCGGCTTCTTCTGCGGCAATCAGTTCGACCGCTTTAGCACGCTCGGCGCGTTCGGTTTCGCGTACGGTAATCACGCTTTCTTCTTCACGAACAGCTGCGGCACGGGCTTTGTCGGCCTCAGCTTTAGCTTCGGATTCGGCACGCGATTTCTCGGCAACGGCGATGGCGCGGTCTTGCTCGGCCAACTCGATGGCTTTGCGGCGTTCAACCTCTGCCTGCTCGACGGCTTGGGCTTTGCGGATGTCTTCGTTTTTAATGTCGCGTTCGGCGGCAATGCGTTTCAAATCCACTTCGCGTTCAGCGGCAATTTTCGCTTCTTCCGCTTCACGTTTTTTCTGAGATTCTTGCTCGGCAATGCTGGCCTCTTGTTCGGCGCGGCGGACGGCAATCTCACGCTCTTGTTCGAGTTTGGCGTATTCTTCTTCGCGCGAGATTTTCAGGCGTTGCTGCTCGGCTTCGAGGTTTTTGGTTTTAATCGCCAAGTCAGTGTCTTGTTCGATTTCGTTGCGTTTTTTGCGGCGGCCTTCGATGGTTTCGGTCAGTTTGGTCAAACCTTCCGCGTCAAACGCATTTTGCGGGTTGAAGAACTCAAAGCTGGTTTGGTCGAGGCCGGTCAGGGAAACGGTTTCAAGTTCAAGGCCGTTTTTGAACAAGTCTTCGCTCACGACTTGTTGTACTTTCTGAACGAAATCAACACGTTTTTCATGAAGTTCTTCCATCGCCATTTCGGCGGCAACGGCACGCAAGGCATCAACGAATTTACCTTCGACGAGGTCTTTCAATTCGTCGGGAGACATGGTTTTCATACCCAGCGTTTGTGCGGCGGTCGCAATGCTCTCGGCGCTGGGTTTAACGCGAACGTAAAATTCCGCCATCACGTCAACGCGCATCCGGTCGCGGGTAATCAGCGCTTGTTGGGCTGCGCGGCGCACTTCAAGGCGCAGTGTATTCATGTTGACGGGGATGATTTCGTGCAACACGGGGAGCACCATCGCGCCGCCATTCATGATGACTTTTTCGCCACCAAAACCGGTGCGGACAAATGAGACTTCTTTGCTGGCACGGCGATACAGACGGGTCAGGATAAGGCCGAGTACAAACAGCGCGACGAGTATGACGCCGGCGATAGTGCCGATGGAGACCAAATTCATGGTTTTTCCTTTCTTCTTGTTAATATGCCTTTTGGGGCGGTGGATTCAGAAGGCTTTGAGAGAAAGAGGCCGTCTGAAAGGGTTAAAAATATGGGTTGAAATAATAGAGTGGTTGTTCTTCTATATTGTTATTTCGGATTTCTAGATGGTGAGGATAGGGCGGTAAAGTATCTATTTTTACCGTATCGATAAATCAGCGGTTTCAGACGGCCTTAATCTACCAAGCTGCCGCTCGGATTCAAAATTGCCTTAAATGTATTTCCGTCCAACGATACCAGCAATACCGCATCGCCTTGTTTCAATACATCTTCAGAGTCAGGCTCTACCATCACATAATGCTGTTGGCCGTAAGCATCTTTCACGCGCACCTGCGCCGCATTACCTACCCGAGCTTCGCCCAGCACCACTGTGCCGACGCGGCCGATTAAACTTTCTTGCGAAACGGCAGTGGTTTCATCTTTCGGCATAATTTTGTACAAACCGCTAGCCGTCACTCGCACTAAGGGCAGGGAAAGAAACCAAACGATGACTGCTGCCAGCGTGCCATTCAGATAGCTGCCGAATACAGTGGCAAAGGCCGTCTGAAACAGATAACCCGTCAGTCCGTATACGGCAAGAAATACCACCATCAACATCAACACCGGGATACGTCCGACATACAGCCAGCTCAGGAAACGCACGAATATGCCTGCATCCGCCACATCCAATCCAACCTCGGCGTGCGCGGTTTCGGTCAGACTGTCGGGCAACAGGTTGTCCAACCAGTCACTGATACCGCCTGCCAGCATGGAAATGACTTCCAACACACCGAGCAAAATCATCAGCGCAATGGCAATGCCGAAGATTTCAGTTTCGGGGGCGTTGATTAAATTCCACATATTGCATTTCCTTATTCTTTTTGATTTTTTCTTTATGGGATTTGTATTTTGAATAATACATTTTTAATGTTGGTGGGGTTTGTTTGGATTTTATCTACTTAATATAAGTAAATCTAAAAGCATCCACCCCCAAAAGATATATGCAATCCAAAATAAACGGTATTTGAAGAAGTTTTTAAACTTTATTTGAGTTAGGCATTTCTTCTCCAATAGATCTAAGAGTTTTTGCTGCTCTTGTTTGTCACAGTTTTCCAAGATTTCGGTTTTTAATAATTCTATGGCTTGTTCAATAGAAACTTTCCGTCCATCTGCAATTAATTTGTCTCCATATTTTGTCTTCACGTCATTCATAATAATAACAGCATAGAATCCCATAATTAAAATAGCAGCAACTATTGCGGGTATGGGGTGATTATCACTAAGAGACCAAACCGCGATAGTTGATAACAGCAACCATGCAGCATGGTGATTCAACATCTTATGGCGGTAAGCAATCTGCTCAGCAAGCTCATAAATCTTATTAACAAAATTCATCTTATTTCCCTGCTTTCAATGCCGCCAATCTTTCGGCAATGCGGTGGTTGCGGCTTAAGTCTTCCAGTTCTTTCAGCTTGGCCAACTGCGCCGCATCGGTGCTGCTGTGTACCGAGTTTTGGCGACCCATCACACGGTCGAAGGCATTGCCGCTTTTTTCGGCATCACGGGCAATGCGGTTGAGGTCGCTGCCGTTGCCGCCGACTGTTTTGCCTGTGCCCATGCTTTGCTGTGCGGCACGCCAGTCTTGCAACTGCTGCTGCATCTCGCGTTTTTTCGCCTGCAGGGCGGCGATAAAGCCTTCGAGCTCTTTTTCTTGTGCAGCACAGTCAGCAATGGTGTTTTCCAAGATGGGCAGACGCGCTTCGATGTCCATCTGCTCGGCGATACCCGCTTCGGCAAGGTCATCGCGACCGGCATCTACGGCGGCTTGCAGATTGGCATCGATGGCCTCGTGGCGGTTGCTTTCATCGGCCATTTTCTTAGCGGCAAGGTGTTTCTGCGCCAACACTTTGCCCAATTCAGCACGCACCTCATCTACTGCGCGCTCAATTTCGCGGATGCTTTCGTTCATAACCGCTTCAGGCGCGAGGTTTTCCGCCGCATCAATCAGGGCATGAAAACCGCCGCTCACCAGACGGCCTACTCGGCGGGATAGGGTTTCGCTCATTTGGATTTTCCTTTCACTAAAATGTGTTTGTTTCATTTGGTATGGAGGCAGTCTTAAACTTCATTTGCCTGTTGTACAATCTTCGCCAGTTTCAAAGTATTTTCAAGCTGTTGCAATACGCTGTCGTCGTATGCCGCGCCTTTGCCGGTTACGGCGAGTTGCAGGATGCTGTCAGTCAGGCGGACGATGCGCCACATCAGTTCGCGCTCGTATTTTTTCAAATCGTCGAGGTCGGCTTCTTCGGGCAGGTCGGCGGCGAGTGTTGCGCCTAAGTCGGGCAGTTGTTCAAACAACCTCGCCACGATATGCGAATGCACTCCGGCCTGTTTTTCAGCGTGCAAGATTTCGTGTTTTGCCGCTTGGAAAAACTGCTCCTGCGCCGTCAGGGCGGAGCTGTAATCGCGTGTCTGCGTATGCGCCAAGCGTGCCAGCTTGAGCAATTCGCGGATTTTTTCAGACGGCGTATTCGCACCTTCGATTTTAAGTTCGGCAATAAAATCAGAATCTTCCTGAGTGATGCGCACACTAATTGGGATACGGTTCGTTGCATTCATATTCGTTTGATTTGGTTTGTATTCATTTGAATACAAATATACAAGATGGGATTCTGAGGCGCAATACCTGAAACCGTATATTTATGTAAACATCAGGCCGTCTGAAACTTGATTTTCGGTTTTCAGACGGCCTTTTCCTTTATAATCCGTACATTATTTTCATACACACAGCAGGTTTTCCATGTCCAACAAACCCACACTCCTTCTCGTTGACGGCTCTTCTTATCTTTACCGCGCCTATCATGCTATGGGGCAGAATTTGTCCGCGCCCGACGGTGCACCGACTGGGGCGATGTATGGCGTGTTGAACATGCTGCGCCGGCTGCGGGCGGATTATGTGCACGACTATTGCGCGGTGGTGTTTGATGCGAAGGGCAAAAATTTTCGCCATGAGATGTTCCCCGACTATAAGGCGACGCGCCCGCCGATGCCGGATGATTTGCGCCCGCAGGCGGAAGCCTTGCCGGATTTGGTGCGCCTGATGGGCTGGCCGGTATTGGTGATTCCGCAAGTGGAAGCGGACGACGTTATCGGCACTTTGGCTAAGATGGCTAGCGAAGCAGGGTGGAACGTGGTGGTATCTACCGGCGATAAGGACATGGCGCAGTTGGTGAACGAGCGCGTAACGCTGGTGAACACGATGAGCGGCGAAACGCTGGATATTGAAGGCGTGAAGGAAAAATTCGGTGTGCGCCCCGACCAAATCCGCGATTATCTCGCGCTGATGGGTGACAAGGTGGACAACGTGCCGGGTGTGGAAAAATGCGGCCCGAAAACGGCGGTGAAGTGGCTGGAAGCTTACGGCTCGCTGGCTGGTGTGATGGAACACGCTGCCGAAGTCAAAGGCAAGGTGGGAGAAAACCTGCAAGCTGCTTTGGAACAACTGCCGCTGTCGTATGATTTGGTAACGATTAAAACCGATTTGGATTTGCACACCGAGCTTTCAGACGGCCTCGAAAGCCTGCGCCGTACTACGCCTAAATGGGCGCAGCTGGTTGTCGATTTCAAACGCTGGGGCTTCCGCACTTGGTTGAAAGAAGCGGAAAGCCGTATGCACGAAGCGCAAAACACGGATTTGTTCGGCAGCGAGCATATCGGCGAACAAGCCGCATTGGCGATGGAAACACAGCCTGAAAAACAACCCGAACTCGCCCCAGCCCCCGAAAAGCTGGATTATCAAGCCGTTACCACCGAAGCGCAGTTTGCCGCTTTGTTGGAGAAACTGGCGCAGGCGGACACAATCGGCATTGATACGGAAACCACGTCATTAGACGCGATGAACGCCTCGCTGGTCGGTATCAGCATCGCGTTCCAAGCAGGCAAAGCGGTTTACATCCCCGTAGGACACAGCCTGACTGCTGCACCCGAACAACTTGATTTGCAAGACGTATTAGGCCGTCTGAAACCGCATTTGGAAAACCCAGCCCTGAAAAAAATCGGGCAAAACCTCAAATACGACCAACACGTTTTTGCCAACTACGGCATCGCCTTGAACGGCATTGCCGGCGATTCCATGCTCGCTTCCTACATCATCGAGAGCCATCTCGGACACGGCTTGGACGAATTGTCCGAACGCTGGCTCGTCCTGGAAACCATTACCTACGAATCGTTGTGCGGCAAAGGCGCGAAGCAAATCAGTTTTGCTGATGTCGCTATCGGGCAGGCGACCGAATACGCCGCCCAAGATGCCGATTTCTCCCTGCGCCTCGAAGCGCACCTGCGCGCGCAAATGGACGCCAAACAGCTTGAAATGTATGAAAAAATGGAGCTGCCCGTCGCGCAGGTATTGTTTGAAATGGAACGCAACGGCGTACAAATCGACCGCGCCGAACTCGCCCGCCAAAGCGCGGAGCTTGGCGCCGAGCTGATGAAGCTTGAACAAGAAGCCTACGCCGCCGCAGGACAGCCGTTCAACCTCAACTCGCCCAAACAGCTTCAAGAAATCCTGTTCGACAAAATGGGCATTCCCACCAAAGGCCTGAAAAAAACCGCCAAAGGCGGCATTTCCACCAACGAAGCCGTGCTCGAACAGCTCGCGCCCGACTACCCTCTGCCCAAAATCATCCTGCAAAACCGCAGCCTGGCGAAACTCAAATCCACCTACACCGACAAACTGCCCGAAATGATTTCCCCCAAAGACGGCCGCGTGCATACCACCTACGCCCAAGCCGTCGCCATCACCGGCCGCCTCGCCAGCAACAACCCCAACCTGCAAAACATCCCCATCCGCACCGCCGAAGGCCGCCGCGTGCGCCGCGCCTTTACCGCACCGCAAGGCAGCGTCATCGTTTCCGCCGACTATTCCCAAATCGAGCTGCGCATCATGGCGCACCTCTCCGGCGACAAAACCCTGATTACCGCGTTCCAAAACGGCGAAGACGTACACCGCCGCACCGCCGCCGAAGTATTCGGCATCGCTCCCGAAAACGTCTCGTCAGAACAACGCCGCTACGCCAAAACCATCAACTTCGGCCTGATCTACGGTATGGGCCAATACGGCCTCGCCAAATCGCTGGGCATAGACAACCTGTCCGCCAAAACCTTCATCGACCGCTACTTCGCCCGCTACCCCGGCGTCGCCGAATACATGCAGCGCACCAAAGAACAAGCCGCCGCGCAAGGCTTCGTCGAAACCCTGTTCGGCCGCCGCCTCTACCTGCCCGACATCCACAACAAAAACGCCAACGCCCGCGCCGGAGCCGAACGCGCCGCCATCAACGCCCCCATGCAGGGCACCGCATCCGACCTCATCAAACGCGCCATGATAGACGTGTCCCGCTGGCTGGTTTCAGACGGCCTGAAGAGCAAACTGATTATGCAGGTGCATGACGAACTGGTGTTGGAAGTACCCGAAGCCGAACTGGATTTAGTCAAAGAAAAACTGCCGCAGATTATGGCGAAAGTGGACGAAGGGATGTTGAACGTGCCGCTGGTGGCAGAAGTGGGCGTGGGTATGAATTGGGAAGAGGCACATTGATAAACTATAAATTTATTATTTTGAATAAGAAAGAATTTTCTATGAATGTCTTATTGTATGTAATTATCTATCCTATTTTAGCAATTGCATTATTTTTTATATCAAATTGGTTGGGTAAACATTCTTATTCTCTTGGCTATCATAAAATTGATTTTATTGTAGATAGAGAGGACTCTGCTGCTTTTAATTTTTCTCTAAAGGTACTTACTCCTGCAATTTTTATTATTTTAATATCTGCAATTCTTTATAGTTTTCAACTCGATAGATTCACAGAAAGTATTTACATAGTTACTATTTACTCTGTTTTATTAAGATTATTTATTAATTTGTTCATGGGTAGACTGCATATCCTAGATTGGAAGCTGCAGATATTTTATGCAATTACTATTAGCATTGTTAGTTATTTTGTATACGTTAAGTTAATCTTACCTAAAAAACCATTGATTCCAGATTTTAATACTATTTCTAATGAGTTATGGATAATAATTGGTTTGTTTATATTTAATATCATAAATAAAATTGAATTGCCCGAAGCTAAGAAAAAAGAAAGAATCTCAAAATATATAGCTATTAAATATAAGAATTTTATCTCTTTGTATGATAAATATATTAAATCTAATCTTGAGGATGGCTTAGAAAATATTTATAAAAAGGTAGAGATTGCAAAAGAATGGGATACAAACAATAATGATTTTAGAATTAATAATCTTAAGTTTCTTCAATTGGTTGTTTATTCTATAATGATATTTGAAGATTTTAATAGACCAAAGAATGCTAGATTGATTGAAAATTTTGTAGCTAAGCATAGCCCTAGGGAAATAACGCTAGGTATCATGCAGGTAAAAACGGATAAATTAATCACTGATGAACAAAGTATATCGTTAGGTATTGATAAAATAATAAATTCATTCTATGGATATTTAGTTGAATATGTTCAATCAGATTATAACTATTCTAGAGACTGTATAGATTTAATATTAGAAGACTATAATTTGGGTGAGGAATATTCTGGCTCTGTAAAAAATATATGTGATATTTTATCAATAAAAATTTACCAGGAAGACTTTATTGATATATGGTTTGATAATCTTCAAATTATGAAAAAGGGTAATGTTAAGCTAGTAATTGGAGGTCGAATACTTCAATTTCGATAAAAGTTGCAATAATATCAAAAGTATTTGAATTCAAACATATCCAAGGTCGTCTGAAAACCTTTCAAGGTTTTCAGACGATGTTATATTCAACATGACTAGATTTTAAGAATTTGATTTAATGGCAACCACCATTTCAATGGGTGTAATTAAAAAATAATTATGGTATCGAAAATAAAAAAATGAATAGAATTGGTAACATAAGATGGATTTTTTACTTGCTTGTTTTTTAATAGCTGTCGCGATTTTTCTTTTCAGACTTATGCGACGGAGTACAGATTAAAAAATCTGCTCCTGACCATATTTCTGATTCTGAAATAGCATTCCTACTGGATGACAGGCGCGACGCTGATGGGCATCGTAGTCGTCAAACTCTTCCTGATCGAGCTTTCCAACAGCGGCGGTATTGAGCGCATTGCCTCCTTCATCATTGTTGGCCTGCTGCTGCTTCTGGTCGGCTGGTTTGCCCCCGTTCCGCCCAAAGCAGAAAATGATGGCGAACACAAAGCCTAATCATTAACTTCAAATAAAAAGGCCGTCTGAAAAAGCAGCGTTATCTGTTTTCAGACGGCCTTTATTTTTTAGAAGGTGCAATCTGCTTTGTTCTAGAATGTCTAATCGTATTGAGTTATGATGCCTTTTAATATTATATAAATGGATAAGCCGTAGGCCGTCTGAAAAAAGAAAACGGGTCTGCATACCACGCATGATGCGCCCGACAGATTGACTATGGATGGCAATATAAAGATAAAAACCGCTACCGGAGGAAATAGAAAATGCCTAACCGCAATGAGCTTCCCTTAATTTATTCTTGTTCCGGATGTTCCGATGTGGCGCAGCTGGCCAACAACACAGCCGTGGCGCTCGACCATGCCGGAGAATTTGAAATGTCGTGCATTTCCGGCGTAGGCGGCAAAGTCGCGCCGTTGGTACGCAAAGCGCAGTCCGGACGGCCGATGTTGGTTATTGACGGCTGTCATCTGCATTGCGCCAAATCGTGTTTGGAAAATGTGGGCGTTGAAATCCCGGAAGGGCATCATGTAAAACTATACGAACTGGGCTACAAAAAACGCTTTGGCAAAAGCTATGACGAAGCTACGGTAGAAGAAGTTTATCAATATGTTTTGACGAAGAAGGGCGATGTATTGAGCAGTTAATAACTTTTAATAACAAAAAATTTAATCAAGAGGAAACAATCCATGGAACAATTATTCATTCCCGGCAGTATTATTGCCGATTATTTTTATCTCGGCCTTTTCCTGCTGGTTGTCGCGTCTTTGATTGCGGGCTATGTCGATGCTATTGCGGGCGGAGCAGGGCTGATTTTGATTCCCGCATTTTTGATGGTAGGTTTACCGCCTCAGGTCGCGTTGGCACAGGAAAAATTGGTGAGTACCATCGGTACGGTGGCTGCGATTAAAAATTTTATGAAGAGCAGTTCGATTGTATGGCATATTGTGCCGGTTGGCATTGTTGCGGCTTTAATTGGGGCATTTGTCGGTGCAAAAGTCATTTTGATTCTTCCGGTGGAAACCATCAATTACATTATTCTTGCGTTTTTGCCCATAGGCTTGCTGGCAACTTTGTTTAAAGGTGTTTTGCTGAAAAAAGAAGACGAGCGTGGCGAGATAAAAAAATCCGTTATCGCCGTATTTTTAACTTGTCTGATTGTTGGTTTTTATGACGGTTTTTTTGGCCCGGGTACAGGTAGTATTTTCATCATTGCTTTGTTTGTCATTAACAAATTGTCGTTGTTGCAGGCTTCGGCTACTTCCAAGATTTTCAATTTTGCTTCTAACATCGGGGCATTTGTTGCCTTCTTGATAGCAGGGAAAATGGCGTTCCTAATCGGAATCCCGATGATTTTGGCAAATTTGTTGGGCAACCATTTTGGCAGCCTCCATGCTATCAATTCAAACGGGGAAGTTATTCGTAAGGTTTTGGTCGTAACGGTTTTGCTGATTATCGTTTCAATGGCATATAAGGCTTTTTCGGCTTAATAGGTAGATGTTAAAAGGCCGTCTGAAAAATTTTCAGACGGCCTACTCTTTATTAGTTATCTAAAAACTCATCTTCATGCCGCAAGTTGCGGATAAAGGTTTCAAAATCGGGGGCAAGTTCGACTATTTCAAAATCCCATTCTTGTTCGACAAGCACCACTTTCGGCTCGCCGTCTTTTCCACACTCTCGATAGTCCAAGGCAAACAGGGCATGACCTCCTGACGGGTCGGTGGCCAAATACACGCCGATAGGCGGATACTCCCATTCTTCCAGCCAAAGTTTTTGCCCCATCGCGCCGCACAGACTTCCTTCTTTTTCAAAACCGATTCCCGACATCTCGCAAATTTGCACATGATCTTTCGCCCACGAATTTTTCTGCGTGGTCGGAAAGCAGTTTTTAACAAATATCCCGCCGTTTTGTACTGCCATCAATTCAATAAAACTTTGCGGCAATTTATAGCCTAGCTCACTTTCTACGGCAGCCAAAATTTCAGGGGTAAACGGGGCTTCTTTGTAGTTTTCATCTGCCCAACTATTAGTTTTCCATACGGAGGACAAATCAAAATCTTTAAAAACTTGGGACATAATGTTCTTCCTTATTGATTTCAGTTATAAACAGGGGTTAGGTATCTATACCCGACTTTTATCGTCCGTCATTCCCGCCTGCGCGAGAATGACGGCGGAGGTTTCGGCAAAAATTGCTCCTCCCTTTTTCAGACGACTATTTGCCTTGTTCTTACTACAGTTTTTCTGCCGTAGGTCGGATTCTCAAATCCGACATTTTCCAACAGCGTTTTTTCGGAAACGATAGACGCACCAAATGTTTTTTGTCGGATACAAGTATCCGACCTACATCTCTATTTGCCTCGTCAATGTGCATTGTAGCGTGGGCTTTGCCCAAGATAATGTCAGCTAAAAAGATGATATGTTGCCCGTCAACAAGTTAAATGGAATATATTTGTAACTTTATATTTTATATAGTTATTTTATTTTACGCTTTTTGACGATATGACAATACACGGTTACATTTCCTGTAACCGTTTTTCTTTTTGTTTGGTTTGTTTTTACAGTTTACGCCTGCGCCGCTTTGTGCCGCGTGCTATCGTATGGCGTGCCCGTTTTGACGATGTAATAGGCCAGCTTCGCCAGTTTGCGCATAATGGCGACAATAATGACCATTTTGGGCTTACCCGCGTTCGTCAGGTTAAGGATTAGCTGCGGGAATGCGTTAACCCGATAGGCGACTAAAGCAGGCATATACAGGGAGCGTTTAAGCCGGCGATGCCCGTAACGGCTCAACCTACCTTTCTTGTGAACGCTCGTCCCAGACTGTTCGGTCTGTGGGCTTAGTCCTGCGTATGATACAAATTGGTTTGCTGTTTGGAAGTTTTTGTCTGTCAATTGGGCGTACAGTATGGCGGCGGTGTCTTTGCCTATGCCTGCTATGGTTTGCAAGTTTCGATAGTGGCCGTCAGTTCCTGCTTGTTCTTTGATTTGTGCTTCTATCGCGGTTTGGGTTTGATCGATTTTTTCCTGATAGGCTTGGATAAGGTCTTGATGAATCGCCTGTATCATTTCGTCATCTGAACTGTGCAGGCGGTTTTTAATTTGTTTCTGATGGTCTTTGAGTTGCTGTTTCAGGTTGATGAGTTTTTGAAGATAGCGGTTTTTTGGTTTGCTGTACGGTATGATTTTGTCCGCATGCCGTTTGGTGTATTCGGCGATCAGGTTTGAATCGGCTTTGTCGGTCTTCGTGCGATTAAACTGGCTTTTGCCATAGTCTTTGATTTTCAGGGGATTGATGACGTAAACGGTGTAGGTTTCTGACAGATTTTCGGCAGCGGCTTCGTAGTATATGCCCGTTGCTTCCATTCCGATGACGCATTTTCTGACCTTGTTTACCTTTATCCAATCTTTTAGGCTTTGGAAGCCTTCGCGATTGTTTCCGACCTTTGTGTAATATGTGCTTCCGTCGGTCTTATGCAGTGTTGCGTCTATTGTTTTTTGCGATATGTCCAATCCGATTGTATTCATGATGGGATTTTCCTTATTTATTCAGCCTTTCGCGGCTATGATGATATTCAATTTCAAGGATGGTAGAAGACGGTCAACATTTCTTTTTATCGGCTTTTTCTGCCTAGGTCGTTCATCTGCCTAACCGCCCCGGTCTTTGTTTTGCGCATAAACAAAAACCCGCAAACCGTCTTTTTTAAAACGGTTTGCGGGTGTTGGCTTTGGCATTTTATTGCTTCCGGTTGAGCTGATTTTTGTCTTTTTTTGAATTTTTAGGTGTCGCCGGAAGACATAAAATTGCTGAAACTCATAGAAGCGGGAGTTCCCGCACCCCGTGGATGCTTATTTACCTATTAATTCCGCCTTTGGCTGCATTAACAGATAAATAAGCATCTTTTATGGAGACCCAACTACCCCGCCACGTTGTGCAAACTGTTTCCCTGCTTCGACGTAGCCGTCATACATGAGATTTTGGGGACTTTGCCCGCCCATCGCAAGGACTTGCCCTTTTTCAGGCTCATAGGCGGTCTGCGGTGCGGTCTGTTGCTGTTGTGCTGCCTGTTGTTCGTCCTTGTATGGGTTGAATGGCAAGCCGTTTCTGGCGTAGTCCTTGCACATTGCCTTAGTGATTTCTTTCAGCGGTG
>NZ_KV792654.1:166275-206634 GCF_001808255.1 Neisseria sp. HMSC15G01 | reverse complement strand
AACAGGGTACTCAAATGTTTTGACCTGTCGGACGTTGTTATAAATGGGCTTGCTTTCAGGCTTTTCGGCGAGCGTGGGGACGAAGTCCTCGGGTTTGAGGTTTTGCCCTATATCAGCAGGAGAAGCGGTATTTTGATGTTCAGACGTACCATCTACGTCAGAAGACGTGGCAGTTGTGGCCGTCGTTTGTTGTTCGTCTGCGCTAAATCGTTTGCTCATGTTGTTTATCGTGTAAAGGGTAAAGCCTATCAACAGCGGTATAAACAAGACGACGAATATCAGGCTTTTGGGTATGCGGCGTTTAGGCTTAGTGTGTACTTCGGCGGATTTATACATGCCAAAGGTCTTTTTAGGCACGACAAACGTCCGCTCAATGGCTTTGGCAATATTGACGCTGCTATCGGGCTGGTCGACGCATTCGTTCCACTCGTAGAGTTTGCGCCCGACAGGCTTGATGGAAACGTGCATATGCCGTTGAACGAGCCGGCGGACGAAACTGTCAAGGAAGCTAGGATGTTGAGTAATCAACACGATGTCCAAACCGTGATGGCGGTGTGTTGCCAAGGCTTCAATAAACGGCGGTACTTTTGAAGCGGCGGAACGTGTACCCATCAGCCTTTGTGCTTCGTCTATGATAACGAGCGAACCATAAGGGAGGAAATCTTGAAACGGCTGGGATTTGATTTGTTCGTCTGAAAGTTCTTCGTGTTCTATTTTAAGTTCGAGAATACCGTTGACAAAGAGTGGGCGTTTTTTCTTTACGCCGTCTTTGTCGGTAAAGTGGGTGTAGCTTTCGTCGGTCATCAACATATTGACGACAGAAGCGGTCTTTCCGCTGCCCGGAACGCCAGTTTGTAAAATAATCATTTAGCTTTTCCCCCTGGAATAAATGACAGTTTGCTGATACTTTGCATGGCAACGTTAAATGCAAATGCACCGAATATCAGACCTAATGCATGGCCGAAACCTGCCATCATGACAATTTGAAGAATGTCTGATGGCATTGAGTTGAACTGATTTTTTACGTAGTCTTTTATAAAACCTAATCCAACTGTAAAACCTGTAAAGGTTACAAAACTAATGCCAAGGGCAATAAATACTTTTGCAACAATATAGGTTAATAGCCTTTGTAATATGGCAAAAAATGCAGCTTTCATGCTTTAGTCCTTTCTACTTGAAAACATGATAAATGCTGCTGCTACCGCAGCGATACCAATCACAAGGAATCGTATCATTTGGGCAAAATTACAAATCATGTCATATTTAAATTCCATGGTTATGCCCAAATAGGTTGCAGTTCGTGGAGCAGGGCAAACACCATTATCAGGTAGGAAGAAATCGGGGCTAAATGTTGTTTCGTTATTTGTATGAGGAATTTTGAAAGGTTCTTCCTGTTCCTCTACATCGCCTTTTTCTGAACAAGCTAATATGTCAGGGAAAACATTACAAAGTAACCCCTTAGATTCTTCTTTCTTGTCATCTTTTTTATCTTCTTTTCTTTTATCTTTATCAGATGGATCATCATCCGGATCAGGTTTATCATCCGGACGTTTATCAGGCTTATCATCTGGATCGGGTTTATCATCCGGCTTTTTATCAGGCTTTCCATCGGGATTACCGTCAGGATTACCTTCAGGTTTAGATTTAGGTGCTTCTGGACTACCGGGATCAAGATCAGGACGCTGCGTTGTTTCAACTTTTGCAGTTGAGTTGCCATTTGAATCTTGACCGAAAGTAATGGTAATTTGAACCGGTTTGCCGTTTTCGGGAGTGACAGGGCCAATGGTTACAACAGTACCGGCAGGGACTGATACTTTTTCGTTATATTCAGGTTTACCCGTGCCTTCTACAAAAGGGGTAGGGTTTGCGTCAATAGATGGGGTAGCAATTTGTAAGAATTTTTCTTGTGTCAGAACTTCTGTATCTCTCATGTATAAAGTAAATGAAAATGGACTTCTAATGTCGCTACCTCTTTTAACTGTACAATTGCCACCATTCAAATTAAATTGACATCCGTCTAAAAAAAAGTATTGCCAAAATTTTGATTTATCTTTGTTATCTAGTTCATGCTTTTGTTTTTCCCAAAAAGGTTCCGCAAGTTTTTCCATTTGGCTCTGCATAAGTTGTTCTGCTTCTCTTCTGCTTGTACCACCTTTTTTATAAGCACTTAAAACAGAACTATCAACGCCATAACATGCGGTTTTTTGTAATCTTCCTTCTCTATCTTGGGTAACAATACAGTTTCTCGCTGGCCATTCTTTTAAAAATTCTTCGCTGACTTCATTCCATATGTAGCCTTCTGATTCCAAAGGAGACTTAACGGCTTGATAAGCTTCGTAAGCAAGCAGTGCGCCGCCTATGTAGAGATTGCCTCGACTTGAAACGGCTAGTTTTGCGCCACTTTTAACTAGACCGAATGCGCCAGAAAGGACGGCTTTTCGGGATACTTGGGCTTCAACCGTTGCATTTACAGTTTGTTTTGCCAAATACCCTTCATAGCGAGCCTTCATAGCTTCCGTTTGAAATTTACGATATAAATTATCAGAAACAGACCTATTCCAAGGCTGCTTATCCCAGTGTGCTGTATGCTGACCATTATAAGTAACTGATTTACCTTTAATATTAATATCGCCAGCAAATAAATAAGAACTTCCCAAAAAAAAGAAGAAAAACAAAATTAATTTATTCATTTCGTACTTTTTCTATTCCCTTCTTCTCTTCTATAGATCTATTTAAATCAGCCATGAACTTAACCATATCAGGATCTGATGGACTCGGTTTTTTTGGACTTGTATTCATTAAATAAAAATCATCGTTATCCGATAATTTATTATTAGATTTAAATTTATTTTGAATGAAACCTAATAAATTTATAACTAGATAAGATGCCATCATGAAATATCTAATTTCATTAGGAATAAAAATAATATTTAAAAAATGCAATAAATAGAGAAGAACAAAAACAAGATTAAAAATTCTAATAAACATAATACTAACTTTCGTAATGGTTGCTGAAAGTTAGATTATATCGCTTCTTCATTAAAACGAACCATAACCACTTGCTATCATGTCTTCAACCGTACTATCTTCTGGCAGAATACCTGCATCAATCAGAAAAATTAAATAATCCTGATGTTGGTCATAACCATCTGACCAAACCCTTTCCATATACTCTTCGTGCGTTTCATGATCAGAGTCAGGCTCCATAAAGTCACCGAAGCCATAATCTGCTCCACCATAACTAGCCCCTTGTTCATACTCAAAATCATCTTCCATATCACTACCTAATCACTACCTATTTAAAAATCATCCAGCCCACCACGACCGGAACAAACACACCAAGATAAAAATAAAAATCCATCATGGTTTTACCTTAATTTCTGCCATATCAACCTAATACCCCAAACCGCTGCCATGATGGCAACTACTGACCAGCCTATATAGGATCCGTCCTTCATGCTGTCTATCGGGTTACACTCAGGCAATTCAGCTTTTAAAATCTGCTCCCCATATTTCCAACCGAACTTTGTAAAATTAAGCTGATAAAGCTTTCCGTCATCGCCAATCTTCGGAGGAACTAGGCTGAAATAGACATTTTCGGCGTCTTGGCGGGTTGCGTAACAGTTATTTCCAACTTGATAGCCCATCAGCAATCCTTATAGATATAAACGCCGTCTTCGTCTTCATCTTCGCCTATACCGTTTGCAATCGTTTCGAACTCTTGTTCCTGTGCTTCAAGTTCCTGCTCTTCTGCTACGAGTTCTTCATAAACGGCTAAGGCTTCTTCCTGCGTTCGACGTCTGTCTTCACACTCTTCGTGTTCATCTGACGATTCTTCGGCTTCATGTGCTTTAATTTCAGCTTCGGCTTTTGCCAGTCGGATTTCGGCAAGTCTTAATCGGATTTCATCCAGCCGTTCCCGAATTTCTTCACGACGTTCTTTGCGTTCGGCGGCTGCTTTAGCCTTTCTGCCGTCGATAACCGAACGTATCAGGGCGATACCTAAAAGTCCGCCATATGCCGACAAAACATAGCCGCCGATTTCTTTTATATCGGCAAGGCTGTATCCAAACTCTTTCGATAATGTGTCTAAAATCGACATCTCTATGCCCCTTTAAAATTCAGACGACCTTTAAGGGGTCGTCTGAAATATGCTTCAAATTAGCGCAATACGCGGCGGATCAGCTGGATAGCGAAGATTGAAGCGATAATACCCAGTACGATGGCCGCAACAGATAATGCATCAGTCTTTGCAGTATTCAAATCTGTTTTAACGCTTTCAGGTACTTCGGCCCATGCTTGAGTAGCGAAAGCCAGAGGAGCAGCGGCAACAACAGCCAGTTTTGCGCCGTATTTACGGCAAGTGTTCATGAATTTCATGATGTTTTCCTTTATGGAATGTTTATAAAAAATAGTTTTGCGGGCTTTGTGAAAGGTTTTACAGACCACCCGCCGAGCCTGTGAACTTATTCTTCTTTCAAATAGAATGCGAAGATTTGGAATCCACCTCCTATTTCTTCCATTCCGGCATTAAATGCGTCTTCATAACTTTCAAAATGCCCGGCAGATTTTAGATTTTGGGTAAAACCTGTATCGCCAAACGGATCGGGATAGATGAATTCATGTGATTCCAAATCCTGAACTATGAACAGTTCTTTATATTTCATGATTTAGCCTTTCGGCTTTGCCTCTGTTTGTACTTGGAACTCTTTCAGGGAGGGAACCATGCCTTTGCCTGTCGAAGTCATCTCTACGGTAATCATGACTTCGCAAGGGAAACTGAGGTTTTCCAGCTTTGCAAAGTTATCGCTTGAACCGAACTTCATCTGCGCTGCGGTGAATCCTACGGCGTTACCCGATTGAGACGGGAGCGGTGTAGCCACCAAGACGGAACAACTGTCAATCTTCGAGCCGTCAATTTCGCCTTTGAATTTTTTTGCACCTAAAAAGGTTGCTGGATAAGTGATAATCTGGGTTTGGTTAAACATGGATATTTCCTTTCTTAAAAATCATACCAATCAAATTTGACGGGCTTTTTGGTATAAGCCCTATATTCACCGCAATAAAGCCGATACTTGGAATTTTTAATACGGTTTCGCGCTGTTTCTTTATGCCATCGCGCCGTCCTTCGCTTCATCTGCTCGGCGAGCGGTAAACCTTCTTCATATTTATGCTGCAGCCATTGTTCATACGCTTCGTCTTCTTTGCGTTTTCTATCTGCTTCATACTGGACATCAAAAAGACGTTTATGCGGGTCGTAGCCATCAGACAGTTTGAAACAGACTGAATCTAAATCTAAAGCCATGACTTCAAAATCAAGTGCCGCTTCCGCCGATTCGTGTATAAACCCGCTTCTTTCTGCCTGCCTCAATTCGTTCAAATCGTATTTTTCAGGCTCCAGACCTTTGGGATAACCTTGTTCTGCTTTTAGATGCCTAACAATTTCTTCAGCCGTGAAACCTAAATCGGACATGAAATTGACGAGCTTGCCGACGGCGTTCTTTGCGTGTTTCAGTTTGTGGCCGAACGTCAGATTCAGTGCTTTACTTCTCGGCTCAAACCGTTTTTCTTGCGGCATATTTTTGAAAGTGCTGCATATGGGAAATGCGCCGCAAAAGTAACCGCCTTCGTCTGTCAGAATCTCAAACGGTATTTCTATATCTCCATGGTTAAACTGTATTTCAAACCTGACCCATGGACTGTCCTTATCACCCAATTGACGTCCTTTTTCGTATACGCGGACAAATCGGGAATTTTTCTTCCGACCAACATAGAACGTCTTACCTGTGCCGTCTTCTTTACGCCATGCCGACCCGACTGTCTCGGACTTCGGGCGCATATTGTGATTGTCGAAAAAGCCGTTATCGTGGTCTAACAGTGCCTGCTCAGGTGTATAGCTTCCATCGAAAAAATCCAACGCCAAATCGATTCGGGTTATTCTTGGTCGGACGGCGTTTTCCAAAAACTGCCTCATCCTTACTTCCCAACCCGCTTGCGCGAGATTGCACCCGACGCCTTTCAGCTCAATCAAAACGGTATCGCGCTGGCCGCCATAATGGACTTCTCCGTAATCCACATCTTCCGATCCGAGCCGGTACATGGATTCATAAAACTTGTTACCTTTGGACTTGCATTTTCGGGTAATGCCGAAACCTAAAATTTCTTCCAACTTCCTGCTCAAGACGTACATGTATTCAGTATCTGATACCAACGGACATCCGGCGATTTTTACCAATGTGTCTTCATGGAATGTTATAGAAAGCCAGTCTATGAAAACGCCGTCCTGTATGCCCCGCCTTTGCGGAACTTCAATCAGTTTCCCCCGCTCATCCGTGATGAAATGTGAGAAATATTCTATTTGGCTCATCTGCTCCCCTCTTTTGGAATTTCGGGGCTTTGATTTTTGCTCCCCCCCTGTTAGTCAAGGGGGGGGCTTTCTGCCGCTTCCCGTCTGCCGCGCTGGCGCGCGTCCGACGGTCTGCGACCGAAAGCCCTTCATTCCGACAAACTATTAAAGAACAATAAACGGCGAACCGTCCGAAGTTAAAATGACAGGATAGTGAGAGCCTGCCGAATCTATTTTTTTCAGCGTTTCCAACAAATCTGGAAACGTTTCTTGCGTTTCCAGTTCATGGGCTTTTCCTACTTGGAATCTGTAAAAGCACAAAACACATGAATTTTTTAATTTGAATATTCGCCAGTAAGACGAACTGAAAATAATGTTTGCTGACATAAAAAAGCCCCTTTCACTTGGCTAATGAAAGGGGTTTGTTAAGTTTGGTTAATTGCCCCTTTCACGGGGCGTAATATATAAGGTCGTCTGAAATTTTGAGTTTGATTCGTAGGCAAAGCCCACGCTACGGGTTTCAGACGACCTCTGTCATCTCCCTTCTACATCTCTTCCAGTTTCGCAAACTTGGTATCCAGCTCTTTCACGCCCTGTTTGCCGAAGTTGATGGTCAGTCGGGCGGATTCGCCTTTGTCCACGGCATCGATGATGACGCCGGTGCCGAATTTGGCGTGGCGGACGTTTTGGCCGATGCGGAAGCCTGCGTAGGTTTGCGGCTGTTTGAAGTCTTCGATGATTTTGTCCCGTTGTACGGCGGTTGGGCGTGTATTGCCGTAGCTGTCGTAGGCGGGTTTTTTGACGGACAGATAGTGCAATACTTCGGGCGGGATTTCTTCGACGAAGCGGGAGACGATGCCGAATTGGGTTTGTCCGTGAAGCATTCGTTGTTGCGCCATGGTGATGTAGAGGCGTTTGCGGGCGCGGGTGATGGCGACGTACATGAGGCGGCGTTCTTCTTCGAGGCCGCCGCGTTCGGCAAGGCTCATTTCACTGGGGAAGCGGCCTTCTTCCATGCCGGTGAGGAAGACGGCGTTAAATTCCAAACCTTTGGAGGCGTGGACGGTCATCAGTTGTACGGCTTTTTCGCCTGCGCCTGCTTGGTTTTCGCCGGATTCGAGGGCGGCGTTGCTCAAGAAAGCGAGGATGGGGAAGGCGGGGTCGTCTGAAATGTTTTCGGGCAGGGTTTCAAAGTTGCTGTCTTCGGGTTTGAATTCGATGGCGGCGTTGACGAGTTCATCGAGGTTGTCGAGGCGGTCTTGGTTGTCGCCTTTTGGGGTTCGGTAGTGTTCGGTCAGTCCGCTGTCTTTGAGGATGCCGACGATGATTTCGGACAGGGGCATTTGTCCGACTTGGTTGCGAAGGGCTTCAATCAGGCGGACGAAGGCGGCGATTTTGGTGGCTTTTGAGCCGGCATTGCAGGCTGCCTGCCAGAGGGTGATGCCTTGTTCGTTTGAGGCCGTCTGAAGGTTTTCGATGGTGCGTGCGCCGATGCCGCGCGGTGGGAAGTTAATCACGCGCAAGAGGGCGTTGTCGTCGTCGGGATTGACGGCGAGACGCAGGTAGGCGAGGGCGTGTTTGATTTCTTGGCGTTCGTAAAAGCGCAAGCCGCCGTAGATTTTGTAGGGGATGCCGCTGCGGAACAGGCTTTGTTCGATGACGCGGGATTGGGCGTTGCTGCGGTAGAGGACGGCGATTTCGTCCAAATCCCAGCCTTCGCGTTCGAGGGCTTTGGTTTCATCCACGATGAATTGGGCTTCTTCGAGGTCGGTAAAGGCGGAGTAGTAGCGGATTTTGTCGCCTGCTTCGGCGTCGGTGCGCAGGTTTTTGCCGAGGCGTTCGTCGTTGTTTTCGATGACGGAGTTGGCGGCGGCGAGGATGTTGCCGACGGAGCGGTAGTTTTGTTCGAGTTTGACGGGCGCGTCGATGTGGAATTCTCCCATCAGCGCGGTCATGTTGCCGACGTTTGCGCCACGGAATCGGTAAATGCTTTGGTCGTCGTCGCCGACGGCAAAGACGGCGGCGTGGTTGCCGGCAATCAGTTTCAGCCACGCGTATTGCAGCTTGTTGGTGTCTTGAAACTCGTCGACCAGAATGTGGTTGAATCGGTTTTGGTAGTGCTGGCGCAGGATTTCGTTGTTTTGCAGCATTTCGTAGCTGCGGAGCATGAGTTCGGCAAAATCGACCACGCCTTCGCGTTGGCAGATTTTGTCGTATTCGGCGTAGCACTCAATCATGCGACGTGTGTGCGGATCAGGTGCGCTCAAGACGGAAGCGCGTAAACCGAATTCTTTTTGCGCGTTGATAAAGCCTTGCAATGAACGCGGTGCGATGATTTCTTCGGCGATGTTGAGGCTTTTGAGCAGGCGTTTGATCAGGGAAAGTTGGTCGCCGCTGTCGAGGATTTGGAAGGAAGAGGGCAGGCCTGCGTCGCGGTGGTGCAGGCGCAAAAAGCGGTGGCAGAGGCCGTGGAACGTGCCGAGCCACATGGCGCGGATGTTGACTGGGATCATTGCGCCCAAACGGGTCTGCATTTCTTTGGCGGCTTTGTTGGTAAACGTTACCGCCATAATGCTGTGCACGCTGGCTTGTCCGCTTTGCAAAAGCCAGGCGATACGCGTGGTCAGTACGCGCGTTTTGCCGCTGCCTGCGCCTGCCAAAACGAGGGCGGATTGCGGCGGCCAGGTTACGGCGGAGAGTTGTTCGGGGTTTAAGCCTTGCAGGAGGTTGGGGGCGGATTCGTTGGGAAACATGAAGAGGCCGTCTGAAAATAAATGGGAATGCGATATTTTAAAGGAAATACAAAAGGCCGTCTGAAAAGATGTTTCAGACGGCCTTTGTGTTGGAAGCCGATTAGAACGGACGTACTTCCAAACCGAACATACGGCGCGCGGTGTTCAGCATTTGGCAGCTGAAGCCCCACTCGTTGTCGTACCATGCGAACACTTTAACCATTTTGCCTGCGGTGACTTTAGTCAGCGTAGAGTCGAATGTGCTGGCTTGGGTAGTGTGGTTGAAGTCCATAGAAACCAGCGGCAGGGTATTGTAGGCCAATACGCCTTTCAGACGGCCTTCTTCGGAAGCGGCTTTCATCAGCGCGTTGATTTCTTCGGCGGAAGTGTCGCGGCCTGCTTGGAAGCTCAGGTCAACCAGGGAAACGTTGACGGTCGGTACGCGGATGGCGAGGCCGTCGAGTTTGCCTTTCAGGTCCGGCAATACCAAACCGACGGCTTTTGCAGCGCCGGTTTTGGTCGGAATCATGTTTTCCACACCGCTACGCGCACGGCGCAGGTCTTTGTGGCGTACGTCGGTTACGGTTTGGTCGTTGGTCAGCGCATGGATGGTGGTCATCACGCCGTTTACGATACCGATGTTTTCGTTCAATACTTTGGCCACAGGTGCCAGGCAGTTGGTGGTACAAGACGCGTTGGAGATAACGGTCATGTCGTCGGTAATCACGTCGTCGTTTACGCCGTAAACGATGGTTGCGTCTACGTCATCGCCGCCGGGAGCGGAAATCAGCACTTTTTTCGCGCCGCTTTCCAAGTGGATTTTGGCTTTCTCTTTGCTGGTGAACGCGCCAGTACATTCCATTACCAGGTCAACGCCCAATTCGCCCCATGGCAATTCGGCTGGGTTGCGGGTAGAGAAGTAAGGGATTTTTTTACCGTCGATGATGAGGTGTTTCTCATCGTGGGAAACTTCAGAGTTGAAGCGGCCGTGAACAGTGTCAAATTTGGTCAGGTGGGCGTTGGTCTCGATGCTGCCGCTGGCGTTGATGGCAACGATGTCGAGTTGGTCTTGCAGTTTGTAGTCAAAAATAGCGCGCACTACTTGGCGGCCGATGCGGCCGTAGCCGTTGATGGCAACTTTGATACCCATGGCTTTTCCTCTTCTTTTGGGTTTGGGTTTGGGTGGGGAGTGAATGGTGGCAATTATAGCAAAAATGTAGTGCTGTGTAATTAATGTTTTATTGAAAATTTTAGGTTCGATTATTTTTAATTGTAGATGATTAGAGTAGAAATACAGGTTTAAATTTAATGTTATTTAATATTTTTTGAAATTTCATTTTTTATTAATTCTGTTTTTAGTGTTTTATGCTCGTTTTAAATCATGGTAATGAATGAAACGGGAAAAGGCGGATTGTTTTTGTTTATATTAAACAGAATTTGAGTGTGGCTTTTGATTACAACATACAACAGTGTAATTTTCAGACGGCCCGGGTTTAATCGAGCAAAAGGAAAAGACCGTCTGAACATTTTTGATGACATGGAATTTAAACGCCTTGGATTCCCGGTTTTCCTTGCCGGATAAGGGGAGGGCGGTTTTTAGCAAAGGGGAAAATTGTCGGAACAAGGGAGGGAAAAACGGTGGATTGAGCTGTGTTTGGGGGTTATATAAATAAGTGTATGAAGGTTTTAGTCGTAGTGTATGAAGATTTTGCTTGTGATTTTAATTTAATTATGACTTGTCAACACTGTTAAATTTTTTTACGATAAGGTCAGATTATGTTTGCATGGCCATAAGCGGTGCATCCTCTATACCGGATATTATCCTTGTCCGAATATCTACTTTAACCGACCGGCTTGCCCGGCCTGATTCCTAAATATATACGCGCAAGGCTGAACGGCCTTGGCGGCACTCGACTTTTAAGAGGTTCATCGTGTCAAATTCTCAATCCAGCGAACGCGCGACGTTTAGCAGTCGCCGCGCCTTTATGTTTGCTGCCATCGGCTCGGCCGTGGGCTTAGGCAACATTTGGCGATTCCCTTACATCGCTTTCGACAACGGCGGCGGTGCTTTCGTCCTCCCTTACTTGGTTGCGCTGTTGACGGCAGGTATTCCGCTGTTGCTGCTCGACTACGCCATCGGCCACCGTTACCGCGGCTCGCCACCTTTGGCTTTCCGCCGCCTCGGCCGTTTGTTTGAGCCGATGGGTTGGTGGAACTTCCTGACCAACGTCATCATCTGTATCTACTACGCCGTGATTGTCGGCTGGGCGGCAAGCTATGCCTATTATTCTTTGACTTCGGCATGGGGTGCAGATCCGCAGGCATTCTTCTTCAAAGACTTCCTGCAAATGGCCGATGCCAAAGACTTGGGCTTGGATTTTGTCGGCAAAGTAGCCGGTCCGCTGATTGCCGTGTGGGTGTTTACGCTGGCGATTATGGCTTTGGGCGTACAAAAAGGCGTGGCCGGTTCATCTACATTCTTCATGCCTTTGTTGGTGGTGATGTTCGTCATCATGGTGGGCATTGCGCTGACTCTGCCGGGTGCGGCAAAAGGTTTGAACGCTTTGTTTACGCCTGACTGGAGCCGTTTGGCGGATCCGAAAGTCTGGGTAGCCGCATATGGCCAGATTTTCTTCTCGCTCTCCATCTGCTTCGGCATCATGATTACTTATTCTTCTTACCTGAAGAAAAAAACCGACTTGGGCGGTACTGGCTTGGTTGTCGGCTTTGCCAACAGCAGCTTTGAGTTGCTCGCCGGTATCGGCGTATTTGCCGCATTGGGCTTTATGGCTCAAGCCGCAGGCAAAGAAGTCAGCGAAGTGGCATCCAACGGTATCGGTTTGGCGTTTATCGCGTTCCCGACCATCATTAACCAAGCCCCTATGGGTGCGTTGATCGGCGTGTTGTTCTTCGGCTCTCTGGTGTTTGCCGGTGTCACTTCGATGATTTCCATCGTTGAAGTGATTGTGGCTGCGATTCAAGACAAAATGAACATTGGCCGTGTCAGCGCAACGCTGATTGCAGGCGTGCCAATGGCAATTATTTCTACCTTGCTGTTCGGTACGACTACCGGCCTGCCTGTGTTGGATGTGTTGGACAAATTCATCAATACCTACGGCATTGTGGCTTCCGGTTTTATTTATGTTTTGGCGATTGTCTTGTTGAACAAGCTGCCGGAACTGCGCAACCACTTGAACGCGCTGTCTTCCATCCGTGTCGGTAAAGTGTGGACTGCCAGCGTGGTGGTTACCGTCGCTATGCTCGGCTATATGCTGTATCAAGATACTGCCAGCCTCTTAAAAGAGAATTACAGCGGCTATCCTGACAGCTTCCTCAATATCTTCGGTTGGGGCATGGTAGGCACTCTCTTGGTATTGTCCGTCCTGCTATCTTTCTTGCCGTGGAAACATGGTCAGAACTTCAACGTCAAAGACGAACATGAACACGAACGTGAAGGAGACGAATAATGAGTACTTCAGCCATTATTATGATGCTTGTCGCATTGATCGTCATTTGGGGCGGATTCATCGTCTCCGTCCTGCGCCTGCCTAAAGAATAAGGTTTGAGCAAATGAAAAGGCCGTCTGAAATTTAAATTTCAGACGGCCTTTCCCGTTAAAAATGGTAAAACGGCCTAAAAAAGAGTAGAATATGGACCGTTTACAACTCTGCGCCTCTCAGCAGGCTTGAATTATGGACCTTCCCAGTTCGTCTTTGAACTTCCCATCTGATACACAACAACAATAATCATCCCGCCGAAATGCCTTCCCGCGTCTGGCGGGCGGAGCATTTATGAGCATCGAACAAACCCCTCCGAATCTCGACAATATCCCCGACAATGATGTGGTAGAAGACCGCATTTCTGACGATCGCATCTCTGACGATATCGACCGCATCCACGCCTTATGCGAAATCCTTGAGCCGTCATTTGAACAAATCGAAGCAGGCATGCCGATTGAAGACGAAAGCCTGTGCGACAAGTTCACCGAGCTGACCGTCCTCTTGGCCGAGTTGCACCCTGCCGACGTGGCCGCCGTCTTGGAATCTCTGCCACCGCGCGAGCGTAACATCGTTTGGCTTTTGGTCGCCCCTGAAGACGACGGCGAAGTGTTGCTGGAAGTATCCGACTCCGTACGCGAAATGCTGATCGAGTCCATGGACAAAGACGAGCTGTTGGCCGCTGTCGATGATTTGGACGCAGACGAATTGGCAGAACTGGCAGACGACTTGCCGCACCAAGTGGTGTACGAAGCGCTGCAAACGCGTGATGAAGAAGAACGCGAGCAGGTCAAAGCGGCGATGTCTTACGAAGACAACCAAGTCGGCGCGATTATGGACTTTGAATTGGTCAGCATCCGCGCCGATGTGACGTGTGAGGTCGTGTTGCGCTACTTGCGCCGTTTCGACAGCCTGCCCGACCATACCGACAAGATTTTCGTGGTCGATGAAAACGACGTGTTGCAAGGTGTGCTGCCCATCCGCAAACTCTTGGTCGCCGACCCCGAAGACATGGTGGCGGACGTGATGGCCACCGATGTCGTGCGCTTCCGTCCCGAAGACGACGTGGAAGAAGCGGCGCAGGCGTTTGAACGTTATGACTTGGTAACCGCGCCGGTTGTCGATGAAAACAAAAAGCTGATCGGCAGGATCACCATTGACGAAATGGTGGACGTGATCCGTGAAGAATCCGAAGCCGACATGTTTAACATGGCCGGTTTGCAAGAAGAAGAGGACTTGTTCGCCCCGATTTGGGACTCGGTGAAAAACCGCTGGATGTGGCTTGCCATCAACCTGTGTACCGCCTTTATCGCTAGCCGCGTGATTGGCGCATTTGAAGGCAGTATCGAGAAAATCGTCGCACTGGCTGCGCTGATGCCCATCGTCGCCGGCATCGGCGGCAACTCCGGCAACCAAACCATCACCATGATCGTCCGCGCCATGGCGATGGGACAAATGACCAGCACGCAGGCAGGCCGCCTGCTGAAAAAAGAAGTCGGCGTCGCCCTCGTCAACGGCATTATTTGGGGCACCGTGATGGGCGTGATTTCATGGCTGCTCTACGGCAACATCGGCATCGGTTTGGTCATGGTGGCCGCGATGACCTTGAACCTTTTGCTTGCCGCGACCGTCGGTGTCCTCATTCCCGTCATGATGGACAAAGCCGGACGCGACCCGGCATTGGGCAGCTCGGTGCTGATTACCGCGGTCACCGACTCCGGCGGCTTCCTGATTTTCTTGGGATTGGCAACCATATTCCTGTTGTAATAGGAAAAAAGGACGTGTTCGACACGTCCTTTTTCAAACCGTTTAAAAGGCCGAGACCTTTGCAAAAAAGCCCTTCCCCCCAACAGCCGAAACCTAAACACAGATTTTCGGCTGTTTCCGCCACGGTTTCATGATTTCCCCTGCCGTAACCGCCGCCGCCGTCAGATTGGCAGTGGCACTGTTTGACGGAAAAGACGCGCCCGAACGTGATGAAGAAAGCGGTTTGGCGTATATTGGAAAATAAGCTTGAGGTAAAATAAGCTTTAGTTCGTCTGAAAACGTCGCGCCATCAGTTTTATAAAGGTAACAATATGAATTTAGAAACCAAAATTCCGCCGCCGGCGATATGTTTTATTTGTGCGTTGTTGATGTACATCTCTACCCAAGTGTCGGCGTTAGCCGACATATTGCCGCGCTTTCCTATATTGCTGTCGGTTGTTTTCATGGTGTTTGGGACTCTGTTGAGCGTATTAGGTGTGTGGGCGTTTCGCCGTTTGCGCACGACCATCAGCCCGCTCCACCCCGAACAAACCGAACACTTCGTTTCAGACGGCGTGTACCGTTTCAGTCGCAATCCGATGTATGCGGGTCTGGGCTGCTGGCTGGTCGCCTGGGCGGGCTATTTGGCGCACCCGCTGCCGTGGTTGTTTTTGGCTGCATTTGTTGCCTATATGACACGCTTTCAAATCATGCCCGAAGAACGCGTTTTGGCGCAGAAATTCGGTGCAGAGTACGAGTCTTATTGTCGGCGCGTCCGCCGTTGGTTATAAAAGCGAAAGCTTCCCATCAAGTATCGCCCCTCTTCTGCTCTACGGCATGAATGCGAATACTCGATGTTTTTAGACAACCTTTATTGCTCCGTAAGAAATGAAAAAGGACACCCCATGACCTTCCCGCCCCTAAAATCCCCGCTCAAATTCTACGCCGTCGTTCCCACCGCCGATTGGGTGGAGCGCATGGTCGAAGCAGGTGCCGACACGGTGCAACTGCGCTGCAAAACCCTGCACGGCGATGAATTGAAATGCGAAATCGCCCGCTGCGTCGCCGCCTGTCAGGGCAGCCGTACGCAGCTTTTCATCAACGACTACTGGCGCGAGGCGATAGAAGCGGGCGCATACGGCGTACATCTCGGACAGGAAGACATGGACACCGCCGACCTTGCCGCCATTACCGCCGCCGGTTTGCGCTTGGGTTTGAGTACGCACTCCGTCGCCGAACTCGACCGCGCTTTGTCCGTACACCCCAGCTATGTCGCCAGCGGCGCGATTTTTCCGACTACGACCAAACAAATGCCAACCGCCCCGCAAGGTTTGGACAAACTGCGCGAATACGTCAGACAGGCACGCGGCACGCCCGTCGTCGCCATCGGCGGCATCGATTTGAACAACGCCGAAGATGTGCTTGCCACCGGCGTTTCCTCGCTCGCTGTTGTTCGCGCCGTGACCGAAGCGGAAAATCCCGAAGCGGTGGTTAAAGCGTTTCAGGCTTTGTGGAATGAATGAGGCCGTCTGAAAATAAGAAGTCTGACAAGAGGAGCAAACATTATGAAGATTATATTGAACAATGAAGCCATCACATTAAACGGCACAACCGTTGCCGACCTTATCGCCCAAACCGCGCCGCAAAAGCCGTTTGCCGTTGCCGTCAATACCTATTTTGTCGCCAAAGGCGCGTATGCGGAAACGGTTTTAAACGAAAACGACAAAGTGGACATTGTGCGCCCCGTAGTCGGCGGATAAGCAGTTTGCAATCAATAGGTTGGGTATTTGCGCTCGACTTTTGCCTGTTTGAATATCGGGCAGGGTTGCCCGATTGCCTTATGCTTAAAATCTAAAAAATATTACAAAGGAATCCATCATGTTTACCCTATACGGAGAAACTTTCCCTTCACGGCTGCTGCTCGGTACGGCTGCTTATCCGACGCCGGAAATCCTCAAGCAGTCTGTTCAAATCGCGCAACCGGCGATGATTACCGTTTCGTTACGCCGCGCCGGCAGCGGCGGCGAAGCGCACGGGCAGGGCTTTTGGTCATTGTTGGAAGAAATGGGCGTACCTGTGTTGCCCAATACCGCAGGCTGCCAAAGTGTGCAGGAAGCCGTAACTACTGCACAAATGGCACGCGAAGTGTTTGATACCGATTGGATCAAGCTCGAACTCATCGGCGATGATGACACCTTGCAGCCGGATGTGTTCCAACTGGTTGAAGCGGCGGAAATTCTGATTAAAGACGGCTTTAAAGTGCTGCCTTATTGCACCGAAGACCTGATTGCCTGCCGCCGACTGCTTGACGCAGGCTGTCAGGCGTTGATGCCGTGGGCGGCGCCGATTGGCACGGGTTTGGGCGCGGTTCATGCTTATGCGCTGAAAGTCCTACGTGAACGCCTGCCCGACACGCCGTTGATTATCGACGCGGGTTTGGGTTTGCCTTCGCAGGCGGCGCAAGTGATGGAATGGGGTTTTGACGGCGTGTTGCTGAATACCGCCGTTTCCCGTAGTGGCGATCCGGTCAATATGGCACGCGCTTTTGCGCTTGCGGTCGAGTCGGGCCGTCTGGCTTATGAGGCGGAACCTGTGGAGGCGCGTGAGAAAGCGCGCGCCAGTACGCCGACGGTGGGCCAGCCTTTCTGGCATTCGGCGGAATATTGATACACATTAGGGCGTGTCGAACACGCCCTTTTTTATTGGTAAAAAACCTGATTTCAGGTTGAACAGAATGTTCAGACGGCCTTGGTCAAAAGCTGTTTCAGTGGCTTTAAGATTTGCCATGCCTGCGCTTTGAGTTGCGGCTGCATCAGCAGGCGGGCGGGGTGGGGAATGACGAAATGCGGCCGCTTCCCGCACAATTCGTTCATCAGTCCAATCATGTCGGGGCTATCAAAGATTTTGCCGAGAAACAAGACTGCGCGCGCTTGCGAAGCGGTCAGCTCGTTTTGCATTTCGGCAAGTTCGGAGCGGATGTGTTCGGCATCGGGGAGAGCGGTAAATACGGGCGCGGTTTTGACCCATGCGGTTTTGTGCGCCTGCTCGGGTTTGAGGCCGATAGCAGCGAGGATGTTGTCGAGAAGCGTGCCGACATCGCCGCTAAACAGCGTACCGTGCAGGCTGTCTTCGGTGGACGGGCAAATGCTGACCACCATGATTTCAGACGGCCTGATGGTTACGTCAAGACGGGGCAGATTGTCTGAATGCGCGGCTTTTTCTGTTTTTGCCGGTGTTTCGGCAATGGCTTTGGGTGCTGCTTCGGGAACGCGGACAGCAGGTTTGGCCGTTTGTGCAGTGGCAATGGCGGCAGTGCGTGCCCGATGGGCGCCTGCGGATAAAGTGCGCACGGCTTGCGCGGTATCGGCAGCAATGGCTTTGGGGCGGACGGGTGCGGCTGATGCTGCGGCTTGAGGCGCGGCATGGATGATTTTGGCGTTTTGGTTCAGCCACATCGGGCCCAAACCCAAGGCTTCGTGCAGGTGCAGGTAGCGGCTGCTTAACATGATTTCTCCATCAATACGGCATCTTCGCTGCCACCGTCGGGCAGGGCGTAGTAGTTTTTGCGGCGGCCGCAGGTTTGGAAGCCGTGTTTGCGGTAGAGCTGTTGCGCGGTTTCATTGCTTGCGCGGACTTCGAGCAGCAATCGGGTTGCGCCTTGCTGTTGCACTGCGTTTTGCCAGTGTTGCAGCAGGGCGGACGCAATGCCTTGGCGGCGGTATTCGGGCGCGACGGCAATCAAATGTAGCTCGGATTCGTCAAATACGGTTTGCCACACGATAAAGCCGGTAATTTGGTTGTCTGCCTGTCTGAGCCAAATGCTGTCGGGATGGTGTTGAACAGCTGATTCAAACTGCTTCACCGTCCACGACGAAGGATTGCCTTGTGCGTCGATGGCGGCAAGGGTGGGGCAGTCGGCAAGTACGGCTGGACGCAGGTTCACGGTTTGGCCTTTTGTTGGGCTTGCTCTTGCGCGGTCAGGGCAATTTTGTTGCGGACGTAGAGCAGCTCGGCGTGTGCCGCGTCAGTAGCAACATAGCGGCCGCTGCGGGCAAGTTTAAGATAGTCGGTGGCGGTCGGCATATCGGCTTGACCGTCAAAAGGCGGTTTGTCGGCGAGGGCAAAGGCGTTACCGATGCCGCCGCTAGGCGTTTTGCCTTCGGGCGCGGTAATGGTGGCGGCTTTGCCAACTGTGTAATCGCTCAAGCGGACATGGTTTTGCGTATCAAACCATGCGTAGAACACTTCGCCCATGCGTGCATCGGTGGCCGCCAGTACGCAGCTTGATGGCGGCAGCAGCGAAGCGGCGGCATCGAGGCAGGGAATGCCGATCATGGGCGTGTCAAACGGCGTGGCCAAACCTTGTGCAACCGCCGCGCCGATACGCAGGCCGGTAAATGCGCCGGGGCCTTGTGCATAGACGATGTAGCCCAAATCGGCGGCAGTGATGCCTGCTTCTTTAAAGAGGCGCTCGATTTGCGGCAGGATTTGTTCGGATTGCTTGGTGCCGACATTTTCGTGAAACAGGCGGATTTCGCCTTGATGTTCCAATGCGATGGACAGAAAGGATGTGCTGGTGTCGATGGCAAGAGTCGGGCGGTTGTCGGTTGGCATGGTGTTATTTTTTAGAAGGATATGGGTTGCCATTATAGTGGAACGGCGAGAGGGAACAAAGCACTCGGGCGGCGCTTGGGTAAAAATGCCGTTTGCTGCAAAGCTATTCGATAAGTGAACCAAGATTTCAGGCCGTCTGAAAATATTTCAGACGGCCTTGTTTTATTGGTCAAGTTTCAATAAAGGCGAACCTGCTTTTTCAACGGCACGGCGGTAGGCTTCATGCGCTTCGATGAGTTGCAAATAAGCGCGGATATTGGGGTAGTCGGCAAAATCGAAGCGGTCGGCTGCGGCTTGCAGCGGATAACTCATCATGATGTCGGCACCGCTGAGGCTGTTGCCGACCAACCATTCGCGGTTTTCCAACTCGCTGTCGATGTGGGAAAGATGCAGCGCGGCTTGCGGAAGGATAAAGCTGCTTTTAACGCTGCCGCTGATTTTGCGGGCAATCGGTTTGACGAAAAACGGCATGGGTGCGCTTTCAATCCGGCGGAACACCAGTCCGAGCAGCAATAACGGCATCAGCGAACCTTCGGCATAATGCAGCCAGCGTTGATATTGCCAGTATTCGCGGCTGCCGCGTTCGGGCATCAGATGGCCGTTGCCGTAGGTTTGAATCAGGTAGTCGGTAATCGCGCCGCTTTCCGCCAAGATAAAGCCGTCATCATCCAATAAAGGCGATTTGCCCAAGGGATGGATGGCTTTAAGTTCGTCAGGGGCGAGCAAAGTGTCGGGATGGCGGCGGTAGGTTTGCAGGCGGTAGGGCGTACCGAGGATTTCAAGCAGCCAAACAATGCGCAGGGCGCGGGATTGGTTGAGCGAATGCAGGGTAATCATGAGGGACTTTAAATATTGGTTTGTTTGAGGCCGTCTATGCTGATTTGGCAGGCATCGGCGTATTTTTGCAGGGTTTTGGCCGGTAGTTTGGCGAACACTTCGGGGCGGAAATGCCGACGAAGCTGCCATTTCCATACGCCTGCCGCCAGGGCCAAGCCGGTTTCATCATAACGGCAGCGGAACATATGGTAGTACAGCGGCGAGTATTCGCCTTTTTTGACGGCTTCGCGCGCGGCCTGCGTTTGGGCATCGAGTTCGAACACCGCCATTTCGGTGGCGTAGGCTTCGTCCTGCCAACCGTTGCTGGTGGCCGCTTCGTAGTGGCCGTCGCGGGTGCCGTAGATGACTTTGCGGTGGCCGTGGTAGCTGGCGCTGTTGTCTTGAGGAATGTCGTCAATCTTCATTCAGACGGCCTTTACTGCTTCCAAAAGCATGAAACATGTTGAAAAGCGTCCGCTTTCCGGAACGTAACACAGGATTTTTTGGCCGTGTTCGATGGGAAAAGTGCGCATAAATTCTTCAAGGATGATGTAAATCGAGGCCGAACCCGTGTTGCCCTTGTTGTGCAGATTGGTAAACCATTTTTCCTGCGGAATGTCGAAGCCGATGTTTTTCAGGCCGTCTGAAAGGCGGTCGCGGAAAAAGCCGGAAGAGTAGTGGGGCAGGAACCAATCGATTTCTTCGGCGCGGATGCCGTGTTTGGCGGCGATTTGGGAGAGGGGTTTTTCCACCGTATAACGGACGATGTTTTCGTTTAGCAGTTTGACGTCCTGCTTGACCGCCATCAGGCTGTGGCGGCGGCCGTAATCGGCATCGGCGTGTTTCCAGCCTTCAAATACGCCGTCGCGGAATTCTGCGCCGGCATACATGCAGGGTGGCATTTCGTTGGCGTAGGAAAGCAGGTCTATCCAATGGATTTTCAGGCTGAGGCTGTCTGAATTGGGGCGGTCGGACAGATACACCGCGCCTGCGCCGTCAGACAGCATCCAGCGCAAAAAGTCTTTTTCAAACCCGATTTCAGGGGACGCGTTTTCCAGTTTTTTATGGTCGGTTTCGCTTTGAAACACTTCGCCGCGCATGACTGCCGAGGCATTTTCGGAAGCAACGGAAACCGCATGTGCATGTTCGCCGGTACGCACGGCGTTGTAAGCGTGTTTCATCGCCGCCATACCTGCCGCACATACGCCTGCCATGCTGAACACTTCGCAAGGCGGCATATCCAGCAAGCCATGCACCATCACGCCGTGTCCGGGCATGGTTTGGTCGGGATAGGAAGTGGCGCAGGCCAGGCTGCCGATGGCTTCTGCTGCAACGCCTTGGACAAACAGGCCGTTGACTGCTTCGGCAGCCAACTCGGCATTGGTGTGCGTCGTGAGGCGGCTTTCGGGATCGATGGCGTAATGGCGCGACAAAATGCCGTTGGAACGCAAAATCATACGGCGCACGCGTGAAGGCACATCGCCTGCCATGCCGAGGACGGCTTCCATTTCGTCATTGCCGACGGGGGCATTGGGTAAAAAGGCAGAAACGCGGTTGAGATAAACGTCTTTGAGAGTGTTATTCGATGTCATGATGTGTTTGTCAAAATAATCAACCGATAAACCGCGCCGCGTAGTCGCAGCTTGCAGTCAACGGGATGTGGTGTGTTTCGGCGTATTCCATCAGCGCGCTCACCAGCAGTTTGGCAATGCCGCGATGACGGAAGTTGGGCGAGACCACGGTATGGTTTACGTCCCAGCCGCCGTTGTGTTCGGTATAGCTGATATAGCCTGCTTCCAAACCGTCAATATCGATTTGAAAGCGACGGCGTTCGGGGTAGTGGATAACTTCGGGCATGATGGATTCCTGGTTTGAGGCCGTCTGAAACAGATTATCTGCCTGACGGTTGTTCATAATAATCCGCCAGCTTTTTCAGACGGCCTTTGAGCAGCGGATGCAGCAGTTTTTTCAAAATTACACTGATGGGTAAAACCACCAAAATCATCGCCAATAAAAAGACGATGTAGAAGCACAACAAGGCACGGCGCAAGAGCGGAGAAATACGGCCTGCCGCCATCAAAAGCTTGCCCCAGATGAAGAAGCTGCGGCCGGCGGTACGTTCGCTGAAAATCAGTTTTTCATTCACTGTTACCGCGCCCATGTTTTGAAACAGGGTTTCGTCCAAAGGCTGTTGGTTCAATAGTGTATCGCGCAATTTCGTACCAAACCGCGCCGCATCCGCCAATTCTTCTTCAGCAATGCCGGCGGAGGGTAGGGAGCGGAAATAGCGTTTGTCGCCGGTCAGCATCCATGCGGGCGTGGTAATGAAACTTGCCGCGCTGTTGCAGTCATCGATTTTTACGATGTTGCCGATGAGTTTGGCGCCGTTTTGTTTCAGCAAAGATTTCATTTTTTCCTGCGCACCCAGCCACATATTGCGGCAGCCGATAAGTGTGATGACCGGTTTGCCGTCCAGCAGGCGGCGCGTTTCTTCGCGTTGCAAAAAGGCGGTAATCGGTTGCGAAGGAGAGAGGAACCAAACGGTGTAGGCAATAACCACCACATCGTAATCTTCGGATGGGATTTGCGGCGACAGAATCGGGGTGGGTTTTAAATGGACGGTTTCCGGAAAGGTATCGAAAAAACGCCAAAACGGCCACGGAAACGGAAATGCCTGCTCCGGTACGATATTGACGCAATCGACCTGTACGCCGGCTGTTTGCAACGGCGCGGCAAAATTTCGAGCCAGGCTGGAGAGCTGCCCCGTTTGCGAGTAATGCACAATCAGCACTTTTTTCATTATCTTCCCTGCAATGAGTAAGTTATGGTTGGTTTGGACGGTATTATATAGTAAACCGACCTGCCTTGAACTTTATTCATATTCAGTATGTTCGCGAAGGTTTCAGCCGATTTGGATGGAAGCGCCGTATTCTGTCGGAATGGGGCGGTGAAGCGGATTTTTATGCCATGCCAACATAAACAACGGCCGTCTGAAATTTTTCAGACGGCCTTGTGTGGAAATCGGGACGCATGGTCTGGAACGGGATTTGCGCTTAAAGTATGCGTGCAAATTGTATAGATAAAAAAATAACCGCTTCAAGGCGGTTGGTGGTGGCCAGAGGCGGAATCGAACCGCCGACACACGGATTTTCAATCCGTTGCTCTACCAACTGAGCTATCTGGCCTTCGCGTGTTTCGTTGCGAGATGTGAATTAAACCAAATTTCGTTGCCTTGTGCAAGCGGTTGTAGGCTTTATTTTTGAGGCGGTAAATTAAGATTTTGTTTTGTATTGAATTATTTTTCGTTTTAATTGGCGGTTTTTAGGTTTGCCGGTTTGATTTTCAGACGGCCTAAGATACAATCGGCTTTTTTGCTTTGGATTTATGCCATGCTGTATGTGTTTGTTCGTGATATGTGGGATGTTTTGCGTTTGCGCTATCGTTCGCCGGAGACGTATTTGTATTCGCCTTTGGTGATGGCGGCGGTGTTGCTGCTGTTGGGTGTGGTGAACGCGGCCAGCATGTCGCCTTTGTTTGGCAGTGGCGCGGCGGCGGTGTGCCTGTCGGTGATTTTGGTGATTGTGAAATGGTTGGTGTTGAGTCGCTCGATGCGCAAGGTGCTGCATTATTACGGTGCGCCCCGGCTGCCTTTGTGGGGCTTTATTTTGGTGTCTGAGGCTTTGCTGCTGCCGCTGTTGCTGGTGTTGTATGTGCCGGCGTTGGCTGCGTTTGCGCTGTTGTGGCAGGCTTGGGTGTTTGTGGTGCAGGTACGCGGTTTGATGTGGATGGGAAATGCGACGCTAGGCCGTGTTTTGGTGGGCTATCTGTTGTATGGTATCGGGGTGCTGTGTGTGGGTACGGTGATTCTGATGCTGTTTATTGCCGCCGGTTGGTTGGACATGGAAACGTTGAATCAAAATCTGCAGGCATTGACGTCTGCCCGTAAATAATCAATGGAAATTGGAAGGCCGTCTGAACATTTCAGACGGCCTTTGTTTTATGCGTTTGTTTCGTGGTCTTGCAGGATTTTTTGATAGACGGGGTCGGGGAGGTAGCGGCCTATCATGTCGCGCCAGCCTTGTGGACCGACCAAGCCTTTGACCATGGTGGAGGACACTTCGGCGATTTCGCGCGGCGGCATCAGGAATATGGTGGAAATTTCGGGGGCGATGTCGCTGTTGATGTAGCGCATCGAGCGTTCGTATTCGTAGTCGGCGGAGGAACGGATGCCGCGGACGATGAAATTGGCGTTGGCTTCGCGGGCGTAATCGACCAAAAAGCGGTTTTCAAACACGCTGATGCGGACGTTGGGGAACGGGTGGGTAATGGCATCGAGCATGGCGCGGCGTTCTTCTATGGTGTAGGTGCTGCGCTTTTCTGGATTGGTGCCGATGGCGACGATGAGTTCGTCAAAGAGGGATTGGGCTTCCTGTATCATCCACAGGTGGCCGAGGGTGGGAGGGTCGAAGCTGCCTGCGTACACGGCACGGCGCGGAGTGGTCGTGGTCATTTTGGGTTGTGAATAGGGTTTGTGTGGCGTTCAGGATAGGGGAGTTTGCCGGTGATGTCAAAAATCAAAAAGGCCGTCTGAAATTTCAGACGGCCTTTGCGGCTTTATCAGTCGTCACCGCTGAGAGCGATGAGGATTCTTAAGAGTTCGCTGAAAATGTTGTAGATAGAGATGAAGATGGTCAGCGCTGCGCTGATGTGGCTGTCTTCGCCGCCGTCGATAACGGTACGCACCTGCCACATAATCATCAGGGAACTGAAGACAACGAAGCCGGCCGCGATGGTCAGGCTCAGGGCAGGGATGTTGAGGAAGATGTTGGCTACAACGGCAATCATGAGCACGATCGCACCGGTACCGAGGAAGCTGCCGAGTTTGTTCATGTTCATTGTGGTGCGGCGTGCCATGGCGGACATGGTGAAGAATATGCCAGCAGTCATGGCGGCAGCCGTACCGACGATTTGTGCGCCGTTGTTAATCGCCAGGGCGTATTGCAGCATAGGGCTAATGGTAACACCCATGCCGAAAGTGAAGATCATCAACAGGGCTACGCCGACGTTGCTGTAACGGTTTTTTTCAATCAGGAAGATCATGCCGTAGAAGAAGCCAAAGAATGCGGCCAGGGCAATCCAATACGAACTAAATATGGAGAAAATGTTAAAGCCTGTTTTGACGGAAAAGAACGCGCCGGCAATGGCAGGAATGAAAGACAGGCCGAGTAGGCGGTAGGTTTTTTGTAGGACGGTATTTTTGGCAACCGAGCCTTGTGAGGTATAGTCGTAAACGTCGTTTTGCATGGCGTTTGCTCCAATATGGATTGAGAATGAATGAAATTTGGATTCTAACAGAGAATCATGGGTTTCTATGATTTATCTGTTCTATTTGCCTAATATGCGGGGCAATCGGGAATTTTAAAGGCCGTCTGAAAATTGGGTTTCAGACGGCCTTGGCTTTTCAATGCTTATTTCGGCTCTTGCGGAACGTAGCCTTGTACGGCATCTGCGCCGTCGCCGAAGAAGTATTGTTCCATCTGCTGGGCGAGGTATTCGCGTGCGCGCGGATCGGCAAGGCTTAGACGGTTTTCGTTGATCAGCATGGTTTGGTGGCGGGTCCAAGCTATCCATGCTTCTTGGGAAACGTTTTCGAAGATGCGTTTGCCCAGTTCGTTGGGCAGCGGCGGAAATTTCATGCCTTCGGCTTCTTTGCCGAGTTTGACGCAGTGAACCATACGGGTCATGGCGGTTTCCTTATGATGGGTTGCAAAGTTGGTATTTTAGCCGATTGCACGGATAGGGGAAAGCGTGGCTTTCAGACGGCCTGAAAGCTTGCTATGATGGTCTTTTCTGTTTATTCAGGCAAAGATTATGAACCGCCTTGATACTGCCCGCCGTTATTCCCTTTTTCTCGCCCGTAATCTTGATTCCGGCAAACTCAAGCCCGAAATTTTCCTGCCTATGCTGGACAAGGCGTTGACCGAAGCTGATTTTCAAGCTTTTGCCGATTGGGACAAAATCCGTGCGGAAGAAAACGAGGAAGAATTAGCGCGGCAGTTGCGCGAGTTGCGCCGTTATGTCGTGTCGCAGATTATCGTGCGCGATATCAACCGCATCAGTGATTTGAACGAAGTAACCCGCACAATTACGCTGTTTGCCGATTTTGCCGTCAATACCGCGTTGAACTTTTCCTACGCCTATTATCAGGACATGTACGGCACGCCGATCGGGCGTTATACGAAATCGCCACAACATTTGAGCGTGGTGGCAATGGGCAAGGCGGGCGGCTATGAGCTGAACGTGTCTTCCGACATCGATTTGATTTTCATCTATCCCGAATCGGGCGACACCGACGGCAGGCGCGAACGCGGCAATCAGGAGTTTTTCACCAAAGTCGGGCAGAAACTGATTGCGCTGCTGAACGACATCACCGCCGACGGGCAGGTGTTCCGCGTCGATATGCGGCTGCGGCCGGACGGCGATTCGGGCGCGTTGGTATTGAGCGAAACCGCGCTGGAACAATATTTGATTACGCAGGGGCGCGAATGGGAACGCTATGCGTGGTGCAAAGGCCGCGTGGTCACGCCGTATCCGAACGACATCAAATCGCTGGTGCGCCCTTTCGTGTTCCGCAAATATCTGGATTACAGCGCGTATGAGGCGATGCGAAACCTGCACCGCCAAATCCGCAGCGAAGTCAGCAAAAAAGGCATGGCGGACAACATCAAACTCGGCGCAGGCGGCATCCGCGAAGTCGAATTTATCGCCCAGATTTTCCAGATGATACGCGGCGGGCAAATGCGCGCGCTGCAACTGAAAGGCACGCAGGAAACGCTGAAGAAACTTGCCGAGCTGGGCATCATGCCGTCTGAAAACGTCGAAACCCTGCTTGCCGCCTACCGCTTCCTGCGCGACGTCGAACACCGCCTGCAATACTGGGACGACCAGCAAACCCAAACCCTGCCCTCCTCGCCCGAACAGCAGCAACTGCTCGCCGAAAGCATGGGTTTCGACAGCTACACCGCCTTTTCAGACGACCTCAACATTCATCGGAACAAGGTCAATCAGTTGTTCAACGAAATTTTGAGCGAACCCGAAGAGCAAACCCTAGCCAACAGCGAATGGCAATGGGCATGGCAGGACACGCCCGACGAAGAAGAGCGGCAAGGTCGTCTGAAAGAACACGGGTTCGATGCCGAAACCATCGCCGCAAGGCTCGACCAAATCCGAAACGGCCATAAATACCGCCATCTTTCCGCACACGCCCAGCCTCGTTTTGACGCCATTGTGCCGCTGTTGATACAAGCGGCGGCAGAGCAACCCAATCCGACCGATACATTAATGCGGCTGTTTGACTTCCTCGAAAACATCAGCCGCCGCTCCGCCTATCTCGCCTTTCTCAACGAGCATCCGCAGACCTTGGCGCAACTGGCGCAGATTATGAGCCAAAGCTCATGGGTGGCGGCGTATCTGAGCAAATATCCGATTCTGCTGGACGAACTCATCAGCGCGCAGCTTTTGGATACCGCGTTCGACTGGCAAGCCCTCGCCGCCGCCCTTTCAGACGACCTCAAAGCCTGCGGCGGCGACACCGAAGCGCAAATGGACACCCTGCGCCGCTTTCAGCACGCCCAAGTCTTCCGCCTCGCCGTCCAAGACCTCGCCGGACTGTGGACGGTAGAATCCCTCTCCGACCAACTCTCCGCCCTCGCCGACACCATTCTTGCCGCCGCCCTGCCGTGCGCATGGGCGGACATGCCAAAAAAACACCGCGACACCCCGCAATTCGCTATCGTCGGCTACGGCAAACTCGGCGGCAAAGAACTCGGCTACGCCTCCGACCTCGACCTCGTCTACCTCTACGACGATCCCCATCCCGATGCGGGCGACGTATACAGTCGCCTCGCCCGCCGCCTGACCAACTGGCTTTCCGCCGCCACCGGTGCAGGCAGCCTCTACGAAACCGACCTGCGCCTGCGCCCCAACGGCGACGCCGGTTTCCTCGCCCACAGCATCGCCGCCTTCGAAAAATATCAGCGCGAAAACGCATGGACATGGGAACACCAGTCCCTCACCCGCGCCCGCTTCATCTGCGGCACACCCGAAATTCAGACGGCCTTCGACCACATCCGCACCGAAATCCTCACCGTCGAACGCGACCAAACCGCCTTGGCAGGCGAAATCATCGAAATGCGCGAAAAAATGTTCCCTACCCATCCGCCGGTTGACAGCAACGTCAAATACGCACGCGGCGGCGTGGTCGATGTCGAATTTATCGTCCAATATCTGATCCTTGCCCATGCCCGCCAGTATCCGCAACTCTTGGACAACTACGGCAACATCGCCCTATTGAACATCGCTGCCGACTGCGGCCTCATCGACAAAACTCTCGCCGAACAAAGCCGCACCGCCTACCGCTTCTACCGCCAGCAGCAACACAACACCAAACTGCGAGATGCCAAAAAAACCGAAGTAACGGACGAATTGCTGACCCACTACGGCAACGTGCGAAAACTATGGCGGGAAGTATTCGGGGTAGAAGTGAAATTCGGATAAGCAGGCGGGCGTATTCAGCGTCAAAGCCTGCACGGCAACATAATTTACTGCCAGGACAAATTCACTCTAAATAGTAGGTTTTATGTAAGGAAGATATTTTTATAAAAGCTGATTGGCAGCTTGAGGGAAGTTTTTGTTTACGTATTACTGATTCAGCCCAAGTATGATCTGCAAAAGCTGTTCTCATTTTCTGTAGATATTGTGATACAGCAAAACAAGTTCTAAAATATGCAGCTCATTTTCATATTAAAAACAAGGAGAAACTGATGTCTAAGATTGCGGTACTCGGCGGCGGCCTTTCCGGTCGCCTTATTGCGTTCCAATTGGCGGAGCAGGGTGTGGCGGTAGAGTTGTTTGAGAAAGGCGAACGTAACGGCGCACAAGCCGCAGCCTATGTTGCCGCCGCCATGTTAGCGCCGTCTGCCGAAGCGGTGGAGGCAACGCCCGAAGTCATCCGTTTAGGCAAACAAAGCATTGCGCTTTGGCGCGCTATTGTCGGCCGTCTGAATACGCCGGTGATGATGCAGGAAAACGGTAGTCTGATTGTCTGGCACACGCAGGACAAGCCGCTTTCCGCCGAGTTTGCCCGTCATTTGAAGCGCGGCGGTGTGGCGGAATATGAAACCATACGTTGGAACGCGGATGAAATCGCAGCAAACGAGCCGCAACTGGCAGGGAGGTTTTCAGACGGCCTGTATCTGCCGACAGAAGGGCAGTTGGACGGACGGCAGGTATTGAATGCGCTGGCCGATGCTTTGGAGTCAATGAATGTAGCGTGCCATTGGTCGTACGAACGCGAAGTCGAAGATTTTGCGGCGCAATACGATTGGGTCATCGACTGCCGCGGTTATGGTGCAAAGAGCGCGTGGAACAGGCCGTCTGAAAGCCAATTGCGCGGCATACGCGGCGAAGTGGCGCGCGTTTACGCACCCGAAGTCGAGCTGTCCCGCCCCGTGCGCCTGCTGCATCCGCGCTATCCTTTGTATATCGCGCCGAAGGAAAACCATATTTTTGTGATTGGTGCGACCCAAATCGAAAGCGAAAGCCAAGCGCCGGCCAGCGTGCGTTCTGGTTTGGAACTTTTGTCCGCGCTGTACGCCGTGCATCCGGCATTTGGCGAGGCGAACCTTTTGGAACTGGCCACCGGCCTGCGCCCGACGTTAAACCACCACAATCCCGAAATCCGCTTCAACCGCGAACGCCGCCTGATTGAAGTCAACGGCCTGTTCCGCCACGGCTTTATGATTTCCCCGGCCGTTACCGGCGCGGCCGTGCGTTTGGCCGGTGCGCTGTTTGCCGGAAGCGACATTCCCGAATACGACGAAACCAGTGGTTTGCCGTATATCCGCGCTGCGAATTGAAGCTGTTGCGGACGAAGTGGCTTGAAAATCGGGCAAATTGTTTGTGAAAGACAGCCACAGGCCGTCTGAAAATGATAAAATCGCCGTCAATTCAATTAACCTTGCGTCTGAAAACCGCATGATGCCGTATTCAGACGCCAAACCAATTTCCTATTTAACGATAAGCACATGACAACCCAAACCCTTTTAATCGAACTTCTCACTGAAGAACTCCCGCCAAAAGCCCTCAATAATCTGGGCAACCATTTTGCCGCTTCCGTTGCCGAAGGCTTGGAAAAGGCGCAACTGATTGACGGCGCAGCCGAATACACTGCCTACGCTTCTCCGCGCCGTTTGGCCGTTCAAATCAAAAACGTGAAAGCCGTTCAAGCCGATCAAAAAATCGTGAAAAAAGGCCCGGCCGTGGCGAATGCTATGAAAGACGGTGCGCCGACTAAGGCTTTGGAAGGTTTTGCGCGCGGTGCGGGTGCGAAAATCGAAGACCTGACCATCATCAACGACGGCAAGCAAGACGTGTACGCCTACGAATACGTCCAAACCGGCAAACCGCTGGGCGAGCTCTTGGAAGACATCATCAATGCCGCAGTGAAAAAATTGCCGATTCCTAAAGTCATGCGTTGGGGCAGCAGCACATTTACCTTCGTGCGCCCTGTACACAGCCTGATCGTGCTGCACGGCGGCGACATCGTAAATGTCAGCGTTTTGGGCCTGCAAAGCGGCAACAAAACATTGGGTCACCGTTTCCTCTCCAACGGCGAAATCACCATTGAAAACGCCGACAGCTACGCCTTGCAAATGCGTGAGCAAGGCAAAGTCGTCGCTTCGTTTGCCGAGCGCAAAGCCGCCATTCAGACGGCCTTGAACGAGCAGGCAGGCCGTCTGAACGCGACCGTTGCCGCCGATGAAGCCTTGTTGGATGAAGTGACCGCATTGGTCGAATGGCCTGTGGTATTGGAAGCCGGTTTTGAAGAACACTTCCTCGCCGTGCCTCAAGAATGCTTGATTCTGACCATGCAGCAAAACCAAAAATACTTCCCGCTGCTCGATCCAAACGGCAAGCTGATGAACCGCTTCCTGCTGGTTTCCAACCTGCAAACCGAAGACCCGTCGCATATCATCCAAGGCAACGAACGCGTTTTGCGCGCGCGCCTGTCTGATGCCGAGTTCTTCTACAAACAAGACCAAAAAGCGACTTTGGAAAGCCGCCTGCCGAAATTGTCCAGCGTGGTTTACCACAACAAAATCGGTTCGCAAGCCGAGCGTATCGGGCGCCTACAAATCATAGCCGCCTACATCGCCGAAGCTTTGGGCGCAGACGCCGCAGCAGCCGAACGCGCCGCGCGTTTGGCAAAAGCCGACTTGGTGACCGAAATGGTCGGCGAATTCCCTGAACTGCAAGGCACGATGGGCAAATACTATGCCCGCTTGGACGGCGAAACCGAAGAAATCGCCGAAGCTATTGAGCAACATTATTGGCCACGTTTTGCAGGTGACAATCTTCCTCAAAGCAAAATCGCTATCGCTGTTGCGCTGGCCGACAAGCTAGAAACCTTAGTTGGCATTTGGGGTATTGGACAAATTCCTACCGGTGATAAAGATCCTTACGCCTTGCGTCGTGCCACATTGGGTATTTTGCGGATACTAATGTTACCTGAGTGTAAAGGAGATGAATTAGGATTAGGTAAGTTAATTGATAAAACATATAAAACCTTTCCTCGTGGTTGGAAAGATATGGCAAATTCCTTGGAACAGCGACATTTTTTGTCCAAAATAACCTCTTTCATAGAGACCCGTTTAGCAATTCTTTTACAAAATGAATATTCGCAAGACGTAATCTCAGCAGTTTTGAAAGGTCCGAAACAAACTCCTGAAGAAAGTAAACAGGGAGTAAGTCGTTGGTTTCATAAGCTATATAATCTCCATGCCAAACTGCAAGCCGTCGCCGCGTTCAAACAACTGCCCGAAGCCGCCGCGCTCGCTGCCGCCAACAAACGCGTGCAAAACCTGCTGAAAAAAGCCGATGCCGAGTTGGGTGCGGTTAACGAAAGCCTGCTGCAACAAGACGAAGAAAAAGCCCTGTATGCCGCCGCGCAAGGTTTGCAGCCGAAAATTGCCGCCGCTGTTGCCGAAGGCAATTTCCAAACTGCTTTGTCCGAGCTGGCTTCCGTCAAACCGCAAGTCGATGCATTCTTCGACGGCGTGATGGTAATGGCTGAAGATGCCGCCGTGAAGCAAAACCGTTTGAACCTGTTGAACCGCTTGGCAGAACAAATGAACGCAGTTGCCGACATTGCGCTCTTGAGCGAATAAGGCCGCGTTTCAGTTGACCCTTTTTTCAGGCTGCCCGATGATTCAGGCAGCCTGAAGTTTTTCGGGCGTATCCCTTGCATGGCGTTCAAGGGTATAATTCGGCAGATTTGTCGCACGACAAATCGCGCACATAAACAATTTCCCACATTCAAGAGGCAGATTATGAATATCCCAGCCATCCGAACCGCACTCGATGCCGTATTGATTCCCCACACAATGCGCACCTTAGGCAGCGAAAAAGCCGTTACACTCCTTGAAGAGCGTTCAGACGGCCTGCATATCGGCCTGAAATTCGCGTTCCCAGTTGCCCATATTGCCGCAGACATTGCCAATGCCGTTCAAGAAGCCGTCATTTCGCATACCGGCGATACCCACATTCACTTGAGTATCGATACCGAAATCGGTACGCATAAAGTTCAACCCGGCGTAGCAACCATCAAAGGCGTGAAAAACATTATCGCCGTTGCATCGGGCAAAGGCGGCGTCGGCAAATCAACGACCACAGCCAACCTTGCCACCGCAATGGCCAGAATGGGCGCGCGCGTCGGCGTACTCGATGCCGACCTGTACGGCCCAAGCCAGCCCACCATGCTCGGCGTACAAGACCGCAAACCCGACCAACAAAACAAAAAACTCATTCCCGTTGAAGCCGAAAGCGGCATTCAAGTGATGTCCATCGGTTTCCTGGTCGATACCGACCAAGCCGTCGTTTGGCGCGGCCCGATGGTCAGCCAAGCCTTGCAACAGCTTATGTTCCAAAGCGAGTGGGACAATGTCGATTATCTCTTCATCGACCTGCCGCCCGGTACCGGCGATATCCAATTGACCCTGTCGCAAAAAATCCCCGTGACCGGCTCCGTTGTCGTCACCACGCCACAAGACATCGCCCTGATTGATGCACGCAAAGCCGTGGATATGTTCAACAAAGTCAATATCCCGATTTTGGGCGTTTTAGAAAACATGTCTGTCCATATTTGCACCAACTGCGGCCATGCCGAAGCAATCTTCGGCGCAGAAGGCGGCAAAAACTTGGCAGAGCGTTTGAATGTACCGTTGCTTGGCCAACTTCCATTAAGCCTGCCTGTACGCGAAGCTATGGATAGCGGCACATCTTCGGCCTTGTTTGAAAACAACCAAACCATCGCCGACATCTACACCGAAGCCGCCTTCCAAATTGCACTGGCCATTGCCGATAAAGGTAAAGACTTCAGCAGCCGCTTCCCGAAAATCGTTGTCGAATAAAAAAATTTAAAAAAGGTGTTGACAGCTGTGTACCCCATCTCTATAATGCACAGCTTATCGGGTCGTTAGCTCAGTCGGTAGAGCAGCGGACTTTTAATCCGTTGGTCGAGCGTTCGAATCGCTCACGACCCACCAAATATGAAAACCTACTTTGAAAAAAGTAGGTTTTTTTACGTTTGGATTTTGGGATTTTATTGAGCATATTTTATTATTGAGACAATCCATAGCGCATCAAGCATCAGGCCGTCTGAAAATATCTTTCAGACGGCCTGAAGTTTTTTATAGGAATGTTTTTGAGAAATAAGCTTTCTACTTAGGGCAGACAAACGTTTAAAACCTTACCTGCGTCTGCAACTGCCTACGATAAACCAATACGGCAGCAGTCAGCGTGGCAAAAGAGAATGCAGACAATAAAAGCAGATAACGGCCGATTCCGTCCAGTCCGCTGCGGTTGAGCAGCAATTCCTGAAAAGCCTTCAAGCCCCAAGCCATCGGGGAAATCCAAGTGAGTTGCTGCATGGTTTCGGGCATGACGTGGGCGGGTACCATAATGCCGCCGATTGCCGCCATCAGGATGATGCCGCCGCCGCCGAGGACGACGGCATGTTCGGTGGATTTGGCGCAGACGCTGATTAACAGCGCGTAGCCGAGTGCGGCGGCGCTGACGGCGGCGGACAGTAGCGCGTAGGGAACAAGGCTGCCGTTGAGTATGAGGGCGGGCACGCCGATTTCGGGCAGCAGGTAGCGGCCGAGCAACAGCATTCCGACAAACTGAAGCTGGTTAATCAGGAAATAGGGGATAAGTTTCGCAGCAATCAGGCCGGATGCGGAGGCGCGGGCGAGACGTAAGCGGGTAATGGTGTTGTTCTGGCGTTCCAGCGCCATGACGTTCGATAGCGGTATCATAATGAAAAACATACCGAAAATCAGCCATGCGGGGACGCTGTGCTGTACGGCGTTGGGTTTTTCCACTGTGCCGCTGCCTGCGCTCAGGTAATGCTCTTCCAGCATTTTCTTATCTAAAAAGCTGCGCACGGCGGCAAATTGTTCGTCGTTTTTTTCATCCACTTTTTTCTGGATGTCTTTGCGGATGGCGCGGGGCAGTTTTTTATTGTCGATTTTGATGCCGTCGTTGTTGTCGAAATAAGTGTCCAGCCGCGTTTCAGTGTAGTGCTGCTGCAAAACGCCTTTGACAGCCGCCAGCCATGAAGGCTCGGTATCGGGCGGTACATAGATTTGCAGGGCTTTGTCGTCGGCGATTTTGCCGGAAGCGGGGTTCGGGTTGTGCAGCACCAGTTGGAAACGTTTGTCGTGTAGGCCGTTTTGCGCGTCGGTCAGTTTTTCAGACGGCATCAGTGTGACATGGATTTGTTCTTTCTCCAGCGCGGCGGCCAGCGCGGTATTGATACTGTCGTTTGCTACGCCAACCAGCGCGATGCGGCTGTCGTTGTGCGGATCTTGGTCGCGGCTCAGCGCCAACGACATAATCAGCATGAAGGCGATGGGCATCACAAACAACACGGCCAAACCGTGCAGGTCGCGGCAGAGCAGTTTGAGTTCTTTGAGGAGGGAGGAAATCGTCATTGTGGATTTTGCTTATCTGTTGCCGGTTCGTCTTTGCGCAGGAAATCAAGGTAAAACGTTTCTAGCGAACCGTGTCCCTGCTGGAAGTAGCGGATTTGCGCGCCGCTTTGTTGCAGGGCGGCGTAAACGGCGGCGGCATCGTGCGCCGTTTCCATCATGCCGCGGCTGTCCACTTGCTTTGCACCCAAAGCGGCTAGCGTTTGAGGCGGCAGTGGCGGTTCGACGGTAAAACGCACGACACCGGTTTGCGTGCTTAGAAGCTCGTCCAAACCGCCGTGGTACACCAGTTTGCCGTGTTGCAGCAGCGCGATTTTGCCGCAAAGCTGCTCGATTTCCGACAGATAGTGCGAGGTGTAAACCACCGTTACCCCCTGCCGCGTCAAATCCGCCACGCTGTCGAGGATAAAGCGGCGCGACTGCGGGTCGATGCCAACCGTGATTTCGTCGAGGAACACCAGTTGCGGCGTGTTAATCAGACCGATGGCAAAATTCAGACGACGTTTAAGCCCGCCCGAAAGATGCTTTGCCGCCTTGTTTTTGTGGGCGGTCAGGTCGGTCTGTTCCAACAGCGCGTTCAGACGGCCTTTGTCGCGCACTTTGTAAAGCGAGGCGAAAAACAGCAGGTTGTCCCACACCGAAAGCTGCGGATAAAACGCGAAATCCTGCGGCACCAAACCGATTTTCTGCCGCTCGCTGCGGCTTAATAGGCGCAACGGCTTGCCGTCAAACAAAATTTCGCCCTGCCGTACTTCCTGCAAGCCTGCCAAAAGCGACATCAGCGTCGTTTTCCCCGCACCGTTGTGACCGAGCAGCCCCAAACATTCGCCGTCGGCAATATCGAACGACACATTGTCCAGCGCGGCAATTTCGGCTTTGGGATAACGGTGGGAGAGGGATTGGATGTGAATCATGGTTTCAGACGGCCTTAGTATGGATGGAGCATAGTGAAATCATTGACAAAGGCGGCATTAGGTCATCTGTGTACAAACGGGCACAGAAAATTTCTCGCTACCGCATAACCCCATTATTTCAATAATCCCCGCCATAACGCTTCTTCATCATCCGCAATTTTGCGCAGAAATTCAGCGATGTTGCGGCAGCCGTTTTCAGACGGCTTTTTGCACTGCTTCACGCACATGGCTGCGAATTGACGCCATTGGTCGCCGATGGAGGTCATTTGTTCCGAGGCCGTCTGAAATGCAGGTTCGTTGCAGATATGGGCGGCTTGTTCGAGGAAGTAGGCGTAGATATAGCGGAAACCTGCGCCGCCGGTACCGATTTCTTCCTGCATCCGCACCAAATGGCCGAGAAACAGTTTTTGGTATTTGTCATTTTGTTTGGCAGGCAGGGATTCGATTTTTTTGGCCAGCGTACGGATGCCTTTTACGCCGATGAAAAAGACTGGCGCGAGCATATGTTTGGCGTTTTTGCGTATGGCCTTGCGGATAATGGCGGGCAAGTCTGCCATGATTTTTTCAGACGGCCTGTTGTCTTCCAAGGTGTACATCATGCCTTTTGCCGCCAATACGCCTTTGACAAAGCGTGCACGCTGCAAATCTTCGGCAGCGCAGCGTTGTACGGTTTCAAATACGGGGTCGCTGATGAGGTAGTCGTTGCCGTCTTTGCCGTACACTAAAAGATTGTGTGCGTTGAAATGGAAGCGCATTTGCGGCGGGAAGTAGGGCAGCCAGAAGACGGAGGTTTGCAAACCTGCCAGCTTGCCTGAGGACAGCGCGGCATCCAATGCGGCTTGTCCGCTTTGTGCGTCGGAAAATTTGCGGACGGATAATTTCAGCCCCAATGCTTTGCAGGTGTTTTTGATGATGCTGCGCGGCGCGGTACGGTAGGAAACCAGCGGCATGCCGTTTAATTTGATCAGCGGCATCCAGACAAACGTCAGTGCGTGGGCAATGCCGAAAATCATGGCTTCGTCTAAATTGTGGCCATGGTATTTGAGCAGGGTGGACATCACACCGCTTTCGCAATGGGCGGTATGCTGGTGTGGAAATTCTTGTATGGTCATAAAGTTATTGGTTTTCGTGCAATGTTTTCAGACGGCCTGAAGCGGTCGGAATGGTTTGTTGTTTTGGAAATCAGCGCGCTTCTTTGGACGCTTCCTGCTCGGCTTTGTGGCGGCGCAGAAATTCGATGGCGGCGGCTTTTTCGGCTTCGTTGCCGTATTTGGCATCACGTTGGGCGCGGCGCAGTTCGGCGCGTTCTTTGGCTTCTTCGATTTGGCGCGCTTTGAAGTCTTCGCGGTTGTCGGAGGAGACGAGTTTGTCCTGTTGCGATTGCGCTTTTGCCATGGCTTTGGCAATCAAATCCATGGGGTTGAATGCGGCGCTTGGTGCGGCTGTTTGGGTTTGTGCCTGTGCGGCCTGTTTGGCTTTGACGGCGGCTTCGCGTTGCGCCAGCAGGGCTTTGCGTTCGGCATCGTCGCGCTGTTTGCGCGCGGTATGGCGTTCGAAACGGCTTTGTGCGTGTTCGGCGGCGGCAAAGCGCGGTTCGGCAGAGGTGCTGAAACGGCGTGCGGACGGCAGGAAGGGCTGCGATACGGGAACCATGTCGATGCAGTCGACGGGGCAGGGGGTAACGCACAAGCTGCAGCCGGTGCATTCGTCGCTGATGACGGTGTGCATCAGTTTGGACGCGCCCATAATGGCATCGACAGGGCAGGCGCGGATGCAGGCGGTACAACCGATGCAGACGGCCTCGTCAATCAGGGCTACGGCTTTGATTTGTGTTTTTGCCTGGGCGAGGTAGGGTTTGCCCAACAGGTCGGCAATATCTTTCATGACGGTTTCCCCACCCGGCGCGCACAGGTTTACCGGCGCTTCTCCTACCGACAGGGCGCGCGCATAGGGTAGGCAGCCTTCATAGCCGCACTCACGACATTGGGTTTGCGGCAACAGGCGGCTGATGCTTTGGATGGGAATGTTCATCATGGATAGTCAAAATCGAAAAGGCGCATTATATCAGATTGTTGCGTTTATTTTGGCGAAACCCGCTTTGCTTATTTTAGCGAAACTCGCTACGCTCGTTTTCAGACGGCCTGAGCCGGGTTTGCGTTATAATTTTGAAATGGATTTATTCGGGTAATTAGGAATGACGGCTACACTTTGTCCCTGTCAGTCGGGACGTGTTTATACGGAATGTTGCGCACCGTTTCATGCGTGTGAGGCGGCGGCCTCGAAGGCGGAAGAGTTGATGCGTTCGCGTTACAGTGCGTATGTTTTGCAGGAAATCGACTATATCGTGGACACGACTGTCCCTGCGCAGCAGAATTTGTTGGACAAGCAGGATTTGGCGTCGTGGAGTAAGCAGACGCAGTGGTCGGGATTGAAGGTTATCCGTCATGTGCCGTTTGGCAAACTGCATGCTTTGGTCGAGTTTGAGGCGTATTTTGAGGAGAATGGGCAAACTGAGTGCCATCATGAATTGTCGGCGTTCGTGAAAATAGACGGGCGTTGGTACTTTATTGATCCGACCGTTGCTTTGCCGACGATGAAACAGCCTTGTTTGTGCGGTTCGGGCAAAAAGTTTAAGGCGTGTTGCGGACAGTTTTTCAAATAGTAGTGTAAACAGGCCGTCTGAATGTTCAGACGGCCTGAGCTGTTTTTGCAGATAAAAAAAACCATTCATACTAAGGGAGAAGTATGAATGGCCAATACATTGCGGGAAAACGTCTTACTTGCTGCACCGCCCAAAAGGGATGAAAGAGCGGTGTTGTGTCAGCGATTAATATTCTACCGTTTTTAGTATTAAATGCTGTTAAGAAGTGAAATAATTTCAATAAGTTGCAAGATAATCGTGATTTTTTGAAGATAAACGGTATTTTTACTGATTTTCTCGAATCCATTTCACCCATTGCTGAAACAGCTCGGGTTGCAATGCGGCGATGACGGAACGCTTAAATACATGTTCGCCGCTCCAAAAATCGTCGCCTTCCAAAGTGGTCAGGCAGCCGCCGGCTTCTTCAAAAATCAATGCGCCGGCAGCGTAGTCCCACAGCTTTTGTCCGCCGTGGATGTAAATATCGTAGCGGCCGCTGGCAAGGTAGCACCAATCGAGCGTGCTGCTGCCCATGCTGCGGATTGTGCCGAATGGGGCAAGGGTATTCATGCGACTGGCGAGTTTGCCCGAACGCAGGTATTTGATTTCTACGCCGGCAATGGATTCGTTGAGTTTTTTGTTTTCGGAACGCAGCGGCAGCGGCGTGCCGTTGAGAAATGCGCCTTTGCCGCGTTCGGCGTAGAAACATTCGCCGCTGACCGGATTGTAAATCACGCCCAATTCGGCGTGGCCGTTTTTAACCAGTGCGACGGATACGGCAAAATGCGGCAAACCGTTGACGAAGTTGTTTGTGCCGTCGATAGGGTCGACAATCCATAGGCCATCTGAATGTTCGTTCCACAAACGGGTTTGTTCCTGAACGCTCATTTCCTCGCCCAACATCGGACAATCCTCCAATAAGGGAAGGGCGGCGGCAAAAGCGGTTTGTGCGGCCAAATCTGCTTCACTCAAAACCGATCCGTCTTCCTTGCGTCGTGACGGCGTGTTCAGAAAACGCGGCATGACTTCGGTTTGGGCGATGTGGCGGACGACTTTCTGTAAACGGTATAGCACGGCGTATCCTTGTTTTTTGCAGTTTTGCGTGACAGTAGATTAAAATTCGGGAAGTTCTCAAATTATAGTGGATGAAATCGAAATCAGGCAGGAGCATGTCGCCGTGTTTCAACTTCATTCATGAAATTTTAAATTTAAATTATATACATGAATAAAGCAGGAAACCATGCCCCGATTTTATGTTGATTTTGCCTTAAGCCCCGACAGCGTGGTCGAATTGCCCGATAATGTGGTGCGCCATCTGAATGTATTGCGCGTGAAAAATACGGAAGAAATCGTGTTGTTCAACGGCAATGGCAAGGCATATCCGGCTTTGCCAGAAGTTTTGGAAAAACGCCGAGCCAGCGTGCGGATTTTGCGGGAAGAGGCAACGGACAACGAATCGCCGCTGAACATTACGTTGGTACAGGCGGTATCTGCCGCCGAGCGCATGGATTTCACTTTGCAGAAAAGCGTGGAATTGGGCGTGGCAGAAATTTGCCCAGTTATCAGCGAACGCTGTGTCGTGCGCTTGAGCGGCGAACGCGCTGAAAAGCGGGTGGCGCGTTGGCAGGAAATCGTTGTTTCAGCGTGTGAACAAAGCGGCCGCAATATTGTGCCGAAGGTTTTGCCGCTGACGACTTATGCACAGGCATTGCAACAGTTGCCGCAGGAAACGACCAAACTGTTAATGAGCTTGAACCGCGCACAAAAACTGAGCGATGTTCGGCCTCAATCCGGCAAAGTCGTGTTTATGGTCGGCCCGGAAGGCGGCTGGACGGAGAAGGAAGAGCAACAGGCATTTGATGCCGGTTTTCAATCCGTTACGCTTGGCAAACGGGTGTTGCGCACCGAAACCGCTTCACTTGCGGCCATTGCCGCCATGCAGACGCTTTGGGGCGATTTTGCATAAAGTTCAGGCCGTCTGAAAACGAGCGTAGCGAGTTTCG
>NZ_KV792654.1:126142-166255 GCF_001808255.1 Neisseria sp. HMSC15G01 | reverse complement strand
CGTCTGAAAACGAGCGTAGCGAGTTTCGCTAAAACGAGTGTAACGAGTTTCGCTCAAACAAGTTGTTGCTTCATGATATAAAAATGGGAGTTTAAAAAATGTCTTACACCTTTACACTGGCCGAGCACGAGCTGGAAGCGGAATTGAAAAAGTTAATCGTGCAAGAAGCCGATAAGGCCGACGATGTGGATATGGATGATTTCACCGACGATGCACTTTTGTTTGGCGATGACAGTCCGGTCGGTTTGGATTCGCTTGATGCGCTGCAAATCAGCGTTGCCTTGCAACAGTATTTCCAAGTGCGCCTACAGGGCGACCGGATGGTGCGCAAACATATGATGTGCGTACGCGATTTGGCGGCGTTTATCCGTGCGGAGCATGGCGCGTGAGTTGGGTTTGCGGTACGGCGGCCACTTCTGCCTTGAATCCGCAAACGGATTTCAGACGTCCTGATACGGTGTCTTATATGTTTTTAAATCAACCGCAGCAGGCTGCTTATTTTCGTGCATTCGCCGGCGACAGTTTGGGGCGGAAGGAATTTGCGAATATTGCCGAACAACATTTGCGCCGAGCCGCCGAAAATGCAGGCTGGCCGTCTGAAAGCTGGCATGATGCGCCGGTGTTTATCGGTTCCAGTTCCTATTCCATCTCCGAATATGAAAACCGCCATTTTGCGGGTAATAGGGCGGTAGAGGAACACAATCTGCTTTATCTTGCCGAAGATTTGCGCCGGCGCAGCGGCAATAGGCAGATTTTCAGTTTCGCTACTGCCTGCACTTCATCTGCCCATGCGCTGATTCAGGCGGATAATTGTTTGCGCGGCGGGGCGGAGCGCGCCTTTGTGCTTGGTATTGAAAACCTCAACCGGCTGACTTTGCTGCATTTTCACAGCTTGGGTTTGCTGGCCGAGCAGTATCGGCCTTTTGGCGGAAATGGTTTGATTTTAGGCGAAGGTGTTGCCGCGCTTGCTTTATCTTCCGCTGCTCCCGAATCTTCTTCAGGCCGTCTGAAACTTATCGGACACGCCGCCAATACAGGCAATGACCTGATTCAAAGCGATGGCCAAGCACAAGAGCAGGTGATGCGACGCGCTTTGGGTGTTGCAGGCATCGCTCCTGAAAGCATTGCGGTCGTTAAAACACACGGCATCGGCACGGCTGACAGCGATGCCGCCGAATTGGCCGCACTGGAAAATATATTCGGTACACTGCCCCCTTTGATGGCATTCAAGCCGCAAATCGGACACACGCTTGGCGCAACGGCAGCCCTTGAAACAGCCCTGCTTTTATCCGCTTTAAAACAAGGTGGAAGCAGCGATTATCAGGGGCGGGAAATTCGTTTTTCCGAATGCGCGGCTTCACAAAAAGGCGGTTTTTTTTGTTTGGCCAATCAATTTGGTTTTGGCGGCAGCAACACATCTTTGGTATGGCAATGGCAACCGTAAATTCTAATATCCGTATTACTGCCGCTGTGCGTTTTGATACTGACGCCGGCACCAGCGGCAAAATCCTCAAACAAACCTTAAAGCAGCAAAGCGGTATAGATACCCGCCGCCTCAGCCGTTTGAGTTTGATTGCCGCGCTTGGTGCAGGGCAACTGAAGGAACAAAGCGAAATCTGCTCTGATTGCGCTGTTTTTCTCGGTACGCCGTTTTCTTCGCCATCCGTGTTTGAAAAAATGGCAGACAATGTGCTGAACCATCACGCCGCGATGCCGTTTGACTTTATTGCCAACCTGCACAACTCCCCCGTTTTTCATGCCGCGCAAGCTTTAGGCACGCATGGTGCAACTTTGGTCGTTGTTGCCGACAATAATATGGATACTTGCTTTCATCCATTATTACTGGCGATGCAATCTGTGCAAAATGGCGGACAAGCTGCGGTTGGTTGGGCATATGAACATCAAGCAGTCCGTGCCGATACCCATGAAGGCAGTATTTGGATTTTGCTTGAAAACGGTGCAGAGCAGGGTGTTCCCGTTGTGTTGAATGATGAAGGTACTCAGACTGATAGGCCGTCTGAAAAGCCGCAATATTATTGGCAAAATATCGCCGATTGGCTAGAAGCAGTAATGGCGCACGAGGGTAGGGATGTGAAGAAATATACTTTGGCGTGATGGGGAAAATGATTTTAGAGAATGAGTTTGTTTGTTGAAGTAAATAGGTTATAAGCCATTAAAAAGGCCGTCTGAAAATATTTTCAGACGGCCTTTTGTATAAAAACCAATCAACGAGACATCTCACCTTGAATAGCGCGGATATTCGCTTGACGGGCGTTGATGGTACGGGTCAGTTGTTGGATTTTAATTTGATCGCCTTTTTGTTTGGCCGCATTCAGCTGTGTTTGAAGGCGGGTAATGGCGGCCTGTTCGTTGCGAATTTCCCCTTGTAATACCTGTTTACGTGTTTCTTTAGGTTTGGGTTGTGGTGCAGCAATGGTTGCAGGAATGGTACGAATCGGTGCTTTGCGGCGGATGTCTTGCTGGCTATTTTGCTTGGCCTGGCGTTTCTGTATGCTGTTGCGTAGGAGGATATTCAGACGCGGATTAGCAGCTGCGGCAGTATTGGTAACGCCACCGATCGGACCATTTAGCAGAATTTTGATGTCGTTATCGACATCTTTATCGCTGAAGAGTGCATCAGTGGTTGGTCCATATGCTTTGGGCAATGGGGTTTTGGTAGGCTTCGTTGGAGTTGCTGCCGCTGGTATGGGTTCGGTCGGCTTGACCGAGTCTGTCAGTGCGAAAATCTCGGTTGTAGATCCTGTTAATATATTGGTTTTGTCGGACGATGCAGAAGAGTTTTCAGCGTTAAGTGGTTTGGTTACTGTTTTTTTAATATTGGTTGTGCGGTTTATCGATGTTTTGGAAACAGTTTGTTCTGTGTGTGTAACTTCAGTTGTGGCCGGTTCTTCGGCTGTTGTACTTTTTGCTGTCTTGTTGTCCAATGGCTCCAAATCTAGAGAATGATTCAGGAATTGGGTGGTGGTAGCTTGGTCAGTGTGCACGTTCGGGGCGGCGAGAGTTTGGGTAGATATCTGCTCGGTATGAGGAGAGAAAAAGCTATCCGATCTATGACTTTCCTGAGGGGTAGTTTGTGCCTGAGCGATAGGTGCAGAGGGGTATATTTGAACAACAGGTGTGGTATTGAATATGGCGAAAGTATTAACGGGATATTGCTTGGTTTCAACAGGAGCTATTGCCGTTTGTGTTTCTATAACAGGAACATAGTGATCAGCCGTTGATCTAGTAGTTTTTTGGTTTGTTACTCCTGTTTTATCGAAAATGTTCTGTGTTCCAACCAATTTCGGATCTGTTTGTTGTTCTGTAAGAGTCGAATTCAAATTTAGCTGCTCAGCGTTTGTTTGAAATACATTTGTTTCTACTGGACTGTACGAATCGGTAACGCGGCAGGTATTGTTGATCTGGTGTGAGGTATAAACGGTAATGCCTTCAACATTGCAGACATACTCGGCAGCGTTGGCGGCGGCGGGGAGGGTCAGGCTGAGGGCAATGGCGGTTTTGCAGAAAAACTGTTTCATAAAGGCAATAGAATCAGGTTGTTTGTTCAAAGTGTAATTATACTATGTACACTGTCAGCATCCGCCAACTTATTTTTAGGCGGTGTAAAAACTGTGGCTGAAAGGTTGAAAATTGGAATAAAAGGTCTTAGGCCGTCTGAAACTTGTCATATAAAGTTTCAGACGACCTTTGCTGTCATGGTGGATTAAGCGTTCAACAGGCTTTCGTCCAATGTCAGCTCTTCGTTTTTATTGACGGCGACTTTGCGTGCCAAAACGTTTTGGGCGATTTCGTGTGCTTCGGCAAGCGAGTGCATCAGGTAAGTACCGCATTGGTATTCGTTCAGCTCGGGGATTTTGCTTTGGTCTTGAACGGTCAAAACATCCTGCATTGAAGCGAGCCATGCGTCGGCCACTTTTTGCTCGTCGGGCGTACCGATGAGGCTCATGTAGAAACCGGTACGGCAGCCCATCGGGGAAATGTCGATGATTTCGACGCCGTTGCCGTTTAAGTGGTCGCGCATAAAACCGGCGAACAGGTGCTCCAGCGTGTGAATGCCTTTTTCAGGCAGGATTTCTTTGTTGGGAATGCAGAAACGCAGGTCAAACACGGTAATGGTGTCGCCTTTGGGCGTGGTCATGGTTTTTGCCACGCGTACGGCAGGGGCGTGCATACGGGTGTGGTCGACTTTGAAACTGTCTAGTAGGGGCATTTGGGTGTCCTTTGAGGTAAATAGATTTTTAGCTAGGGATATTTGAAGACTGAATCACAATTCCGCAATCTCAACTGCTTCGCCCGAAGCCGCGCTCAGTGCTTCGTTCAAAACATCGTAGAAATCACGGCTGTCGCGTGTTGCCAGCCATTTGCCGTTTTGCTCGGCGAAATGGTAGCCGCCGCTTTTGGCTGCAATCCACAATTCTTGGTTGGGCGTGTGGCGGTTGACGATGATTTGCGTGCCGTCCGCCGCTTCGATGGTCAGGACGTTTCCGGCAAACTGGCAGTCGAAATCCCAGCCGTTTTCGTCGATTTGGTCTTCGATGTGTTCGAATAATTCTTCGCTCATGCGGATGAATTCGCTTTCGGTCATCATGGCTTTTTGTGTGGTTTTTGTTTAAGATACCGAATCTTGCCACATTCGTAATGATGAAGAAAGTTTTACTGATGAAATACGGCGTATTTTTTGCAGCGGCAACGGCTCTGCTGCTCTCTGCCTGCGGCTACAAAGGCGACCTCTACCTGCCCAAAGAAGGCGACAAGGCGCGCTTCGGCGTGATTCAAACCGGCTTGAAATTCGATACGGCCAAAGAACCAACCACTCAAACCAACGATTAAAAAAGATTTCAGAAACATGACCTTATTCTGCGAACAACTCCCTTATACACACCTTGCCGAAGAGTTTGGTACGCCGCTTTATGTGTACAGCAAATCTGCGCTGATCGAGGCATTTGAAAACTACCAAACCGCGTTTTCCGCTTTAAATCCGCTTGTCTGCTACGCAGTGAAAGCGAATGGTAACCTGAGCATCATCAAGCACTTTGCTTCGTTGGGGAGCGGTTTTGACATTGTGTCCGGCGGCGAGTTGGCGCGTGTTTTGGCGACCGGCGGCGATGCGGCGAAAACGATTTTTTCCGGTGTGGGCAAGAGTGAGGCAGAAATTGAATTTGCGTTGAATGCAGGCGTGAAATGCTTCAATATGGAAAGCATTCCCGAAATCGACCGTATTCAAAAGGTTGCCGCGCGTTTGGGTAAAGTCGCTCCGGTTTCCCTGCGTGTCAACCCTGATGTCGACGCTAAAACTCATCCTTATATCTCCACCGGCCTGAAAGCCAACAAATTCGGTATTGCCTATGCCGATGCGCTTGAGGCTTATCGTCATGCTTCCCGACAAAGCCATTTGAAAATTGTCGGTATCGACTGCCATATCGGCTCGCAACTGACCGACCTCAGCCCGCTTGTCGAAGCCTGCGAACGTATCTTGGCCTTGGTTGACCAACTGGTAGCTGAAGGCATTGTGTTAGAACACTTGGACTTGGGCGGTGGTGTCGGCATTGTTTATCAAGATGAAAATGTGCCTGATTTGGGCGCGTATGCCCAAGCCGTTCAAAAACTGATGGGTACACGCCGTCTGAAACTGGTTCTTGAGCCCGGCCGCAGCTTGGTCGGAAATGCAGGTGCGTTGTTGACGCGCGTCGAATTCGTCAAACATGGCGAAGAGAAAAACTTTGTGATGGTCGATGCGGCGATGAACGATTTGATGCGTCCGGCGCTTTATGATGCCTATCATCACATCGAAGCGGTCGAAACCAAAGACATTGAGCCTCTGACGGCCAATATCGTCGGCCCGATTTGCGAAACCGGCGACTTTCTTGGCAAAGACCGCACCATCGCCTGTGAAGAAGGGGATTTGCTGCTTATCCGCAGCGCCGGTGCGTATGGCTCAAGCATGGCGAGCAACTACAACACGCGCAATCGTGCGGCGGAAGTATTGGTTGACGGCAACGAATGCAAACTTATCCGCCAACGTGAAACCGTCGAGCAGCAAATGGCCAACGAATTGGCTTGTTTGTAAGGTTTGATTGTTTAAAAGGCCGTCTGAAAGTTTGATTGACTTTCAGACGGCCTTTGTTATGAAAGAAAAGGGCATGTATCAAACACGCCCTTTTTCAGTTTATCAATAATGCGGCGGAATCTCATCGCGCAGGCTGTACGGTTCGCGTTCGCCGTTTGCGCCTTTGTCCTGCATCCGTTGATACAGAAGCCGCAACTGGCCTTGCTGCAAATCTAAAGCCTGCTGCATCTTGGCGATGGTGTTGTTCAGGCTGCCGATTAAATCTTCCTGCAAGGCCGTCTGAATTTCCAGCTCGGTGATGCGGTGTTCCAATTCCTGAATATCGCTCATATTACAGCACCATCGCGGCAATCCAGCCGGCAGCCATCAGCGGGATATTGTAGTGGATAAAGGTCGGGATAACCGAATCGCGGATGTGGTCGTGTTGACCGTCGGCGTTCAGACCCATGGTCGGGCCGAGTGTCGAGTCGGAAGCGGGGGAACCCGCATCGCCCAGCGCGCCTGCTGTGCCGACAATGGCCACGGTAGCCATTGGGGAGAAGCCCAAGCTGATGCACAAAGGCACATAAATCGCAGTAATAATCGGCAAGGTGGAGAAAGACGAGCCGATGCCCATGGTTACCAGCAGGCCGACAAACAGCATGGTAAAGGCGGCCATGCCTTTATTGCTTCCGAACAAAGCCATGCTGTGTTCGACCAAAGGCTGAATCTCGCCGGTCGCGTTCATGACGGCGGCGAAACCTTGCGCCGCAATCATAATAAAGCCGACCATCGCCATCATTTTGATGCCTTCGCCGAACACATCGCTGGCAGCGGAGCGGTTCATCACGCCCAACATCATAAACACGGCAAAGCCCAACATCGCGCCCAATACCAGCGAACTATCATACAAAAGCTGAATGGCAAAACACACGGCAATCGCTACGGCAGCTACCAAGCTGCGATAGGTTGAAGGCTCTTGTTGTTGCACTGCCGCACGGTTGTCTTCCGTGTCAGTGGTATTGTTTTGATAAATGCGTGGTTTGCGGTAGTGCAAAAAGGCCAGCAGCAAGCCGGACACCATGCCCAAAGCCGGAATTGCCATTGCGTGCATCACATTGATGCCGCTGGTGTCCATGCCTGCCGAGCGGATATTGCCCAACATGATGTCGTTCAAGAAGATGGCGCCGAAACCGTAAGGCAGGAACATATAAGTCGTTACCAAGCCAAACGTAATCACGCAGGCCACCAAGCGGCGGTCGAGTTTCAAACGGTTGAACACCAACAGCAGCGGCGGAATAATCATCGGGATAAACGCAATATGAATCGGCACAACGTTTTGGCTCATCACGCCCATGCACAAAATAATCGCCAGCAGCAGCCATTTGACCGCGCCTTCGCCTTTCGCATTGCCTTCGCCGCCGTTGAGCTTGCGGATAATCACGCCGGCGAGCTGTTGCGGCAGACCGGAATGCGTGATGGCCATGGCAAACGCGCCGAGCATGGCATAAGACAGCGCGATTTGCGCCCCGCCTTTCAGACCTTCGTTAAAAACAGGAATAATCCCTTGCTGCACCACATCGCCGGCCGCGTTGGTTACATTCTCCAAAGGCATACCGGCCACCAAGCCGCCGACAAACGCGCCGACAGCCAAGCTGAGTACCACATGCACGCGCGATAAAGACAGCACAAGCATGATGATGACCGCAATTACAACCGCATTCATATCGTTCTCCGTTGTTCAGACGGCCTGTTATGTAAAAACAGGCAATCATCTGTTTACATATTACAAATAAACATCATAACCCAAGCATGAAGCCTTTGCAAAAAACGGCAGGCCGTCTGAAAAACAGACCATCGGTTTCAGACGGCCTGCCGTGAACCCTTATTCAGAGTTTTAATAGGGCGTACGGTTCTGGCGATAAAAATATCTAAAAAACACGTGCTTCCTATTCTTTGCATATGGTACCAATGTTAAAATCGACACAATGTCTCGGTTTCAGGTTTGTCACTGAAATTAAAGCATTTATTGCTAAAACCCAATTCAATCATACAAACAAAGGAAAGAAACTATGGATATTCTGACGCGGCTGCACAATCTGCCGCCTTCCCACTTTCATTACAAACTTCTGGTCTTGGTCGGAATAGGCTGGCTGTTTGATGCCATGGATACCGGTTTGGTATCGTTTGTATTGCCGGCTTTGGGCAAAGATTGGGCGCTGGCTCCGGCGCAGTTGGGCTGGATTGTCAGCATTGCCTTTGTCGGCATGGCTCTGGGCGCGGTATTCAGCGGCTGGCTGGCGGACAGGTTCGGACGGAAAACCGTTTTTGCCGGCACGATGGTGGTGTACAGCATTGCCACAGGTTTGTGTGCGTTTGCACCTGATTTGACGGTTTTGCTGGTGTGCCGCTTTTTTGTCGGCGTCGGTTTGGGCGGCCAACTGCCCGTTGCCGTGTCGCTGGTCAGCGAATATGCGCCGCCGAAAGTACGCGGCCGTTTTATTGTGTTGCTGGAAAGCTTTTGGGGCTTGGGCTGGCTCTCGGCCGCGCTGGTATCTTATTTCTTTATTCCGCAAACCGGCTGGCACAGCGCGTTTTTATTCGGCGCCTTGCCCCTGTTTTATGTGCCGTTGGTGTTGAAATTCGTTCCCGAATCCGTGCCTTACCTGCTTTCCCGCGGCAAAACCAACGAAGCGCACCGTTTGGTATCCGCGCTGGAAATTCAATCGGGCATAGCGCCGCCGACAGAAGCCGTTGCTGCACCGGCTGCCCCGCGCGGACGCATCCGCTTCTTCCAACTTTGGCAACATCCGTTTGCACGGCGTACGCTGATGATGTGGCTGGTTTGGTTCGGCATTGTGTTTTCGTATTACGGCATTTTTACTTGGTTGCCCAAACTGCTGGTCGAGCAGGGCAATACCGTGGTCAAAACCTTTGAATATGTGCTGGTAATGATTGTTGCGCAACTGCCCGGCTATATTGCCGCCGCGGCTTTGGTGGAAAGAATCGGCCGCAAAGCAACGCTGGCAGGCTTTTTGGCCGCGTGCGCCGTGTGCGCATGGTTTTTCGGGCAAAGCACCACTGCTGCCGAAGTCATGATTTGGGGCAGCCTGATGTCCTTCTTCAACTTGGGCGCATGGGGCGTTTTGTACCACCAACACCCCTGAGCTCTACCCCTTGCGCTTCCGTGCTTTCGCATCCGGCTGGGCAGGCGCCATCGGCCGCATCGGCGGCATACTCGCGCCCATGGTGGTGGCGGCGATGGTGGGCAACAGCGGCGGCTTCGGCAATATCTTTATGATGTTCGCGCTGGTTATGCTGCTGATTGTGGCGGTAATCTTGGTATTGGGTGAAGAAACCAAAGGCCGTACGCTGGAAGACATCAGCCAATAAAAGATAGACATGAAAAAGGCCGTCTGAAAAATATTTTCAGACGGCCTTTTTCATTTACGTTTGTAATTTTAATACATCGATTTTCTGTTTTTATCTTAATTATCGAGGAAAGCGACGAAGAATAACCGTCTTTGTTTTTGCGTAGATAAAAATATTATACTTCAAAGAATTAAAATGAATAAACGATAAAATGGCCGTCTGAAAAGTTCAATCATGGTTTGTGATGTAGGTCAAAGCAAAATGTAACTAAATTACCTATAGTTATCGTAGTGAAAATTTATTGACCTTATTGCCACCTTTTATTAAGGAGATACACCATGAACGCATCAGCCGACAACGTCGTCAGCCCAGCCGTAGCCGAGGTAAACAGCCTGGTTGACAAGGGTTTACGGGCATTGGACGAGTTTCTTAAGCTCGATCAGGAGCAGATTGACTTTATTGTGGCCAAAGCCTCTATCGCCGCGCTGGACAAACATGGTGTGCTCGCCATGCACGCGGTGGAAGAAACGGGACGCGGCGTGTTTGAAGATAAGGCGACGAAAAACCTGTTTGCCTGCGAAAACGTCGTGCGCCGCCTGCGCGATTTGAAAACCGTAGGCGTCATCAGCGAAAACGATGTAACCGGTATTACTGAAATTGCCGATCCGGTCGGCGTGGTTTGCGGTATCGTGCCGACCACCAATCCGACCTCCACCACCATTTTCAAATCCTTGATTGCGCTGAAAACCCGCAATCCGATTATTTTCTCGTTCCATCCGTCCGCCCAGCAGTGTTCCGCCCATGCAGCGCGTATCGTGCGCGATGCGGCGATTGCGGCCGGTGCGCCGGAAAACTGTATCCAGTGGATTGAAAAGCCGTCTATGGAAGGCACTTCCGCGCTGATGAAGCATCCGGGCGTGGCAACGATTTTGGCGACAGGCGGCAATGCGATGGTGGAAGCCGCGTATTCTTGCGGCAAACCTGCGCTCGGCGTCGGGGCGGGCAACGTACCTGCTTATGTTGAAAAAACGGCGGACATCAAACAGGTAGCACACGATATTGTGATGTCGAAATCTTTCGACAACGGCATGGTGTGCGCCAGCGAGCAAGCGGTGATTGCCGATAAAGAGATTTACAAAGAGTTGGCCGAAGAATTCAAATCCTACGGCGTGTACTTTGCCAACAAAAAAGAAAAAGCCATGCTTGAAGAGTTTATCTTCGGCGTAACGGCGAATTGCGTCAGCTGCGGCGGTGCGAAACTCAATTCTGCGGTAGTGGGCAAACCGGCAACATGGATTGCTGAGCAGGCCGGGTTTAAAGTACCTGAAAAAACCAACATCATCATCGCCGAATGCCGAGAAGTCGGCCCGAACGAGCCGCTGACCCGCGAAAAACTTTCGCCTGTTTTGGCCATGATTAAGGCGGATTCGACCGAACAAGGTTTGAAGTTCGCCGAAGAAATGGTTGCCTTTGACGGCTTGGGACACTCCGCCGCCATCCATACCGCTAACGAAGAATTGGTCAAAACGTTCGGCTCCCGCGTCAAAGCCCTACGCGTGATTTGGAATTCGCCTTCCACCTTCGGCGGCATCGGCGACGTGTACAACGCCTTCCTGCCTTCTCTGACCCTCGGTTGCGGCTCTTACGGTAAAAACGCCGTCGGCGGCAACGTCAGCGCAGTCAATCTGTTAAACATCAAAAAAGTAGGCCGTCGGAGAAACAACATGCAATGGTTCAAAGTGCCCGCCAAAATCTATTTTGAACGAGATTCCATCCAATATCTGCAAGACATGAAAGACTGCGAAAAAGTCATGATTGTGACCGACCGTTCGATGGTTGATCTGGGCTTTGTCGATAAAATCACCCACCAACTGCATCAACGCAAAAACAAAGTGACCATCCAGCTGTTTACCGATGTTGAAGCCGATCCGAGCGTCCAAACCGTCTATAAAGGCACGGATTTGATGCGCAGCTTCCAGCCCGACACCATTATCGCGCTGGGCGGCGGCTCGCCGATGGACGCGGCTAAAGCCATGTGGCTCTTCTACGAGCAGCCGCAAGTCGATTTTGAAGACTTGGTGCAAAAATTCATGGACATCCGAAAACGCGCGTTCCGCTTCCCTGAATTGGGCCGCAAAGCCAAATTTATCGGCATCCCTACCACATCGGGCACAGGCTCCGAAGTGACACCGTTTACCGTCATCAGCGATGGCGACAAAAAATATCCGATTGCCGACTACTCGCTGACACCGACCATTTCGATTGTCGATCCTGCGTTTACCATGACCGTTCCGGCAGGCGTAACCGCCGACACCGGTTTGGACGTACTGACTCACGCCGTAGAAGCATACGTTTCCGTACTGGCGAACGATTTTACAGACGGCCTCGCCCTGCAAGCCATCAAGCTCGTGTTCCAATACCTCGAACGCTCCTACAAACACGGTGCGGCTGATCCCGAAGCGCGCGAGCATATGCACAATGCCTCCACCATCGCAGGCATGGCGTTTGCCAATGCGTTCTTGGGTATCAACCACTCGATGGCACACAAAATCGGCGGCAAATATCACGTTCCGCACGGTCGTGCCAACGCCATCCTGCTGCCGCACGTCATCCGCTACAACGGTACGCGTCCGCAGAAAACCGCCACTTGGCCGAAGTACAACTACTACAAAGCCGACCTGAAATATCAAGAAATCGCCCGTACTTTAGGCTTGCCATGCAGCACACCGGTAGAAGGTGTCGAATCCTTCGCCCGCGCCTGCCACGAACTGGCGGTCAACGTCGGCATCAAAATGTCGTTGAAAGAGCAGGGCATCGATGAGAAAACCTTCCTCGACGGCAGAAAAGAGCTGGCCATGATGTCTTTTGAAGACCAATGCACCCCGGCCAACCCACGCCTCGCCATGGTGGCCGATATGGAAGAAATCCTGACCAAAGCCTACTACGGCGAATAAAATCGGGCAGTTAAAAAGGCCGTCTGAAACCTGAATATAGGGTTTCAGACGGCCTTTTGTATTAGAACTAAAGTTGATACTTATTGTATGTGGAATTTAATTTGCAAACATTAAGAATAGTCATCATGAAATCAGAAATTTTAAAACAATTTGGCAAACATGTTCGTTATTTAAGACAACTCCAGGATTTAAGTCAGGAAGCATTGGCTGAAAAAGTGAATATGTACCGGACTTATATCGGAATGATAGAACGTGGAGAGCGTAACCCCGCCCTATTAAATCTTATTCGTTTGGCTAGCGCATTAGATATTTCTTTGCCTGAACTTTTAAGGGCTATGTTAATGACGGGAACTGTGATAATGAATCTAACTGATTCGTATGGTTTTTTGGGTCTTCGGAATATATAGTGGAATTACTTTCTTAATAGTTTAAAAACAACTGGTGTTTAAATCGGATTTTCTGGTGGGATGTTAGGATAATCAATAGTATTATATAAAAGTATCAATCACATACGAGTGATACTTTGGGAAAAAAATAAAATAGTCCAATTTACTTGACCGTGTACTATGGTACATGGTTTATAATATTCAGGGGGTGAAATAAGATGATTTATCGCATTAGTGAGTTTGCAGATAAATGTGGAGTTAATAAAGAAACGATCAGATATTACGAGCGAAAAAATTTATTACAAGAACCTCACCGAACGGAAGCTGGTTATCGGATATATTCATATGATGACGTTAAGCGTGTTGGGTTTATTAAACGAATACAGGAACTTGGTTTCTCTTTAAGCGAGATTTATAAATTACTTGGTGTTGTAGATAAAGATGAAGTTCGTTGTCAAGATATGTTCGAATTTGTTTCTAAAAAACAAAAGGAAGTGCAAAAACAAATAGAGGATTTAAAACGAATTGAAACTATGTTAGACGACTTAAAACAACGATGTCCAGATGAAAAGCAATTACATTCGTGTCCAATAATAGAAACATTAACATGAGAGATTAATTAACGAAAGGAGCTTTTTTATGAATAAATTTAAGGTAAACATTTCAGGAATGACATGTACGGGTTGTGAAAAACACGTAGAATCAGCACTTGAAAAGATAGGTGCTAAAAATATTGAGTCTAGTTATCGTCGTGGTGAAGCAGTATTTGAACTGCCCGATGATATTGAGGTTGAAAGTGCAATAAAGGCGATTGATGAAGCAAATTACCAAGCCGGAGAAATTGAAGAAGTATCATCACTAGAAAACGTGGCGTTAATTAATGAAGACAATTATGACCTTCTTATTATTGGTTCTGGTGCTGCTGCCTTTTCTTCGGCAATTAAAGCTATAGAATACGGTGCAAAAGTTGGAATGATTGAGCGTGGAACGGTTGGGGGAACCTGTGTGAATATTGGCTGTGTTCCGTCAAAAACTCTTCTTAGGGCAGGGGAAATCAATCATTTATCAAAAGACAATCCGTTTATAGGTTTACAAACATCCGCTGGAGAAGTGGATTTAGCTAGTTTAATCACGCAAAAGGATAAATTGGTGAGCGAACTTCGGAATCAAAAATATATGGATTTAATTGATGAATATAATTTTGATTTAATTAAAGGTGAAGCAAAATTCGTTGATGCTAGTACGGTTGAGGTCAATGGGGCAAAGTTATCTGCAAAACGCTTTTTAATTGCAACAGGTGCATCGCCTTCGTTGCCCCAAATTTCAGGACTTGAAAAAATGGACTATTTAACTAGTACAACACTTCTTGAGTTAAAGAAAATACCAAAACGATTAACTGTAATTGGTTCAGGATACATTGGAATGGAGCTTGGACAACTATTTCATCATTTAGGTTCAGAAATAACGCTTATGCAAAGAAGTGAGCGACTTTTAAAGGAGTATGATCCTGAGATTTCAGAGTCAGTTGAAAAAGCGTTAATTGAACAGGGTATAAACCTTGTCAAAGGGGCAACTTTTGAGCGTGTTGAACAAAGTGGAGAGATAAAAAGGGTTTACGTAACAGTAAATGGCAGTAGAGAAGTCATTGAATCAGATCAGTTACTTGTTGCCACTGGAAGAAAACCAAATACGGATTCTTTAAATTTAAGTGCAGCAGGTGTTGAAACTGGAAAAAATAATGAAATCCTGATCAATGATTTTGGTCAAACAAGTAATGAAAAGATTTATGCAGCAGGAGATGTGACTTTAGGACCACAATTTGTATATGTAGCAGCCTATGAAGGTGGAATTATTACTGATAATGCTATTGGTGGATTAAACAAAAAAATAGATTTATCGGTAGTTCCTGCTGTTACGTTTACGAATCCGACGGTTGCAACGGTTGGTTTAACAGAAGAACAAGCAAAAGAGAAAGGGTATGATGTGAAGACATCTGTATTACCTTTAGATGCTGTTCCAAGAGCAATTGTAAACCGTGAAACAACCGGTGTATTTAAACTAGTAGCAGATGCAGAAACACTAAAAGTATTAGGGGTTCATATTGTATCTGAAAATGCAGGAGATGTCATCTATGCAGCATCATTAGCTGTTAAATTTGGCTTAACGATAGAAGATTTAACAGAAACCCTAGCACCATATTTAACAATGGCTGAAGGGCTAAAATTAGTTGCACTTACGTTCGATAAAGATATTTCGAAATTATCTTGTTGTGCAGGCTAAGGGAACTTTTTTAGGATTTTGAGATTTAAGTTATTTGAGGTCTGTAATGTAGACAGCTCAATCTACCTTAAAAAGGTCGTCTGAAAACCCTGTTTCCAAGTTTTCAGACGACCTTTCCTAATTACAGCAATTAATGTCGAATCAGCTTTACACCACGATGTTCACCAGTCTGCCCGGAACGACGATGATTTTCTTCGCAGGCTTGCCTTCCATGAATTTCACTGCGCCTTCGTTGGCAAGGGCGGCGGCTTCGAGGTCGGCTTTGGATGCGTCGGCGGCGACGGTGATTTTGCCGCGCAGTTTACCGTTGACTTGAACCATCACTTCGATTTCGGATTTGACCAAAGCGGCTTCATCGACTGTCGGCCAGCCTGCTTCCCACAGTTTCGCGCTGTTCAATTCGCTCCACAGGGTTTCGCAGATGTGTGGCACAATCGGCCACAGCAAGCGTACGGCGGCTTCCAATACTTCTTGAGCGACGGCGCGGCCTTGTTCGCTGCCGGTGTCGGTTTTATCGTATTGGTTGAGCAGTTCCATTACGGCGGCGATGGCGGTGTTGAACTGCTGACGGCGGCCGTAGTCGTCGCTGACTTTGGTGATAGTGGAATGCAGTTTGTGGCGCAGGTCTTTGAGTTCTTTAGACAAACCATCTTGGTTGCCTGCGAACGCTTTGACTGTTTCGCCTTGCTTCAAGTATTCGTAAACGGTACGCCACAGACGGCGCAGGAAGCGGTGTGCGCCTTCGACGCCGCTGTCGCTCCATTCGAGGGACTGTTCGGGCGGTGCGGCGAACATCATGAACAGGCGGGCGGTGTCTGCGCCGTAGGCGTTAATCAGTTCTTGCGGATCGACGCCGTTGTTTTTGGACTTGGACATTTTTTCCGTGCCGCTGATGACGACTGGCAGTCCGTCTGCTTTCAGAACGGCGGAAACAGGGCGGCCTTTGTCGTCAAAAGTCAGCTCGACATCGGCAGGGTTGATCCAGTCTTTGCCGCCTTTGTCGTTTTCGCGGTAGTAGGTTTCGCAAACGACCATGCCTTGCGTCAGCAGGCGTTCAAACGGTTCGTCAACATTGACCAAGCCTTCGTCGCGCATCAGTTTGGTGAAGAAACGCGCGTATAAGAGGTGCAGAATCGCGTGTTCGATGCCGCCGATGTATTGGTCGACCGCGCCCCAGTATTTTGCGGCTTTAGTCGATACCATGCCTTCTGCGAACTTGGGCGACATATAGCGGAAGAAATACCAGCTTGACTCCATGAAGGTGTCCATGGTGTCGGTTTCGCGTTTCGCCACGCCGCCGCAGCATGGGCAGGTGGTTTCGTAAAACTCGGGCATTTTTGCCAGCGGCGAACCCATGCCGTCGGGTACGACGTTTTCAGGCAGGACGACCGGCAGTTGGTCGGCTGGGACGGGTACGTCGCCGCATTTTTCGCAATGGATGATAGGAATCGGGCAGCCCCAGTAGCGTTGGCGCGAAATGCCCCAGTCGCGCAGGCGGTATTGGGTTTTCGGTTCACCTGCGTCTTGACTTTGCAGCTTGGCGGAGATGGCGTCGAAGGCCGTCTGAAAATTCATGCCGTCCAAGTCGTCGCTGTTGACCAAGACGCCGTTTTCTTTGTCGCCGTACCATTCTTGCCATTGGTTTGCGTCGAATGCGTTGTCGCCAACGGCAATGACTTGTTTTTTCGGAAGATTGTATTTGGTGGCGAACTCGAAATCGCGTTCGTCGTGCGCCGGAACAGCCATCACTGCGCCGTCGCCGTAGCCCCACAATACATAGTTGGCAATCCACACTTCCAGCTTGTCGCCGTTGAGCGGGTTGACGACGTAGCGGCCGGTCGGCACGCCTTTTTTCTCCATCGTCGCCATATCGGCTTCGGCAACCGAGCCGGCTTTGCATTCGGCGATAAATTCTTGCAATTCAGGTTTGTCGGCTGCGGCGGCGGTTGCCAGCGGATGCTCGGCGGCAACGGCAACATAAGTCGCGCCCATCAGCGTGTCAGGACGGGTAGTATAAACTTGCAGGAATTTCGCGTAATCGCCTTCCAAGCCTTGTTTGCTGTCGTCTGAAACGGCGAAGCGCACGGTCATGCCGCGAGATTTGCCGATCCAGTTGCGCTGCATGGTTTTGACTTGTTCAGGCCAGTGTTCCAGCTTGTCCAAATCATTGAGCAGCTCTTCGGCGTAATCCGTGATTTTGAAGTAATACATTGGGATTTCGCGTTTTTCGATCAACGCGCCGGAGCGCCAACCGCGTCCGTCGATGACTTGCTCGTTGGCAAGGACGGTTTGGTCGACCGGATCCCAGTTCACCGTGCCGTTTTTGCGATAGACGATGCCTTTTTCAAACAGCTTGGTAAACAGCCATTGTTCCCAGCGGTAGTATTCGGGTTTGCAGGTGGCGACTTCGCGTTCCCAGTCAATCGCAAAACCCAGGCTTTTAAGCTGGGTTTTCATGTATTCGATGTTGTCGTAAGTCCATGCGGCAGGGGCGACGTTGTTTTTCATCGCCGCATTTTCCGCAGGCATACCGAACGCGTCCCAACCCATAGGCTGCATGACGTTGAAGCCGTTTAAGAGTTTGAAGCGGCTCAATACGTCGCCGATGGTGTAGTTGCGCACATGCCCCATGTGCAGCTTGCCGCTGGGATAGGGGAACATGGAAAGGCAGTAGTATTTGGGTTTGGAAGCGTCTTCGGAGACGTTGAAAATACGGGCGTCATCCCATTTTTTCTGCGCCGCAGGCTCGATGGCGGCGGGTTGATATTGTTCTTGCATGATGTTTTGCTTTATACAAAAGGCGTTGGAAAATAAAATCAAACGCAGATTATAGCGGATTCAGAAGCGGATTGCTTGTGTCGTAACATCATGTCAAACCGCTTTGGCATTGTTGTTTCCCGTTTGTTTTGACGTGGAAGAACGCAAACAATCAAAAGGCCGTCTGAAAACAGGGTTTCAGACGGCCTGAGTATGAAACGGTTAACGGTAAGTCTGGCAGCGGTCATCATCAGCATCAGGCATAAAAAGGAAGCAATTTTTTGTATCATGGAAGAAAACCTTTCTAATACAAAACAGCGATATAGAGTCAAATCTTCTTTCACTTTAAGGCCATCATCATGCTTTGACAAAGCGAGGAAGGCCGTCTGAAACAAAATTTTCAGACGGCCTTAAAAATATCGACTTGAGTTTTTTACCTTCCGCCCACATATCCGACCCAGTTCAAACTTATTCAAAACACTATCAAAATTATGAGTACCCAAGATTATTACGAAACCCTTGGTGTTGCCCGCAGCGCTAGCGACGATGAAATCAAAAAAGCCTACCGCAAGCTGGCAATGAAATACCATCCCGACCGCAATCCTGACAACAAAGAAGCGGAAGAAAAATTTAAAGAAGTCCAAAAAGCGTACGACACCTTGTCTGACAAGGAAAAACGTACCATGTACGACCAATACGGCCATGCCGCGTTTGAACAGGGCGCAGGTGCGGGCGGATTCGGTGGCTTTGGCGGTTTCGGCGGCCAAGGCGGATTTGGTGGTGCGCAAGGCTTCGATTTTTCCGATATTTTCAGCCAAATGTTCGGCGGTGGCGGCAGCGCAGGCGGCCGTCAGCCGGATTACAGCGGCGCGGACTTGCAGGTCGGCATAGAGATTTCGCTTGAAGAAGCCGCCAAAGGCGTGAAAAAACGCATCAACATTCCGACTTACGAAGAATGTGATGTCTGCCACGGTTCAGGTGCCAAACCGGGCACATCCGCATCGACTTGTTCGACCTGTCACGGCTCAGGTACGGTACACGTCCGCCAAGCCATTTTCCAAATGCAGCAGACTTGTCCGACTTGTCACGGTACAGGCAAAGAAATCAAAGACCCTTGCGTCAAATGCCGTGGCGAAGGCCGCACCAAAACCAGTAAAACAGTTGAAGTCAACATTCCGGCAGGTATCGACGACGGTCAACGCATCCGCTTGAGCGGCGAGGGCGAGCCGGGTCAACACGGCGCACCGGCAGGCGATTTGTACGTCAATGTCCGCGTAAGACAGCACAAAATCTTCGAGCGCAACGGCTTGGACCTGCATTGCGAACTGCCGATCAGCTTTGCCATTGCCGCATTGGGTGGCGAAGTCGAAGTGCCGACTCTGGACGGCAAAGTCAAACTGCACATTCCGAAAGAAACGCAAACCGGCCGCCGCATGCGCGTGAAAGGCAAAGGCATCAAGTCTCTGCGTTCCGGCTCGACCGGCGATTTGTACTGCCACATTTTGGTTGAAACACCGGTCAACCTGACCGATCGTCAGAAAGAGTTGCTGGAAGAATTTGAAAAAATCTCCTCCGGCCTCGACCTCAGCCAAACCCCGCGCAAAAAATCGTTTTGGGAAAAAGTAGGCGATTTGTTCTCCGATAATTAATCATTGTGAAAAAGGCCGTTTGAAACCTGCTTTATAGGGTTTCAGACGGCCTTTTGTTTTTCTTTCTGTTGCTTCAAGCCATGGATTGCCTTACAATTCGGGCTTCACTCTTACGGGAGTAGCCATTCGGCGCAATGCCGAAACCGTTGTCAACATAATCGGCTTGTGCGGCCGTGGCAGCGGTATCTTCTCTGCTTTATCGGAAGACAGGCAAGACGTAAGCGTTGTCCATACCCTTGCGGGCGGTATGCACAGCGCTTTTTGTTTGCCCGCTTTTCGGTTGAGTATCTTAAATCATGGAAGCTTTTTTCTCCTCGACGCTGGGCGTTGCCATTGCCGAAATCGGCGATAAGACGCAATTACTGGCGCTCTTTTTGGCAGCACGTTTTGCCCATAAAAACGCGATTGTTGCCGGTATCTTTATTGCAACCCTGTTGAACCATCTTGTTTCAGCCGCACTCGGTGTCTGGCTGGCATCCGCTATTTCGCCCGAAGTCATGAAATGGGTGGTCGGCGGCAGCTTTATTGCGGTCGGATTATGGCTGCTGTTGCCGGACAAAGACGAAGACCCTGACGGCAAGTGGCTGAAATACGGCGCATTTACGGCGACGGTCGTCCTGTTTTTCTTGGCGGAAATCGGCGATAAAACGCAAATTGCGACAGTTCTTTTGGCGGCAAAATACCAATCTATCCTGCTGGTCGTGGTCGGCAGTATTGCCGGTTTGATGATTGCTTCTGTGCCTGCCGTGTATTTGGGCGAAATGCTGATGCGCAAGATTCCGGCCAAAGCAGTGCGCATTGCCGCATGTATCTTGTTCTGCCTGCTGGGTATTTTGACCCTGCTTGGCGACGGTATCGTGTTGAAGGCCGTCTGAAATGTGGGACATTGTTTTTGAACACAAAGATTTTGTGGTCATTAATAAGCCTTGCGGCGTATCGGTGCACAGCGAATCGGAAGGGGATGTTTGCCTGACCGCTTCGCTGGCGCAGCAACTCGGCGTTGAACGCGTGTGGCTGGCTCACCGTTTGGATAAAGCCACCAGCGGCCTGTTGCTGTTTGCGCTCAACCGCGACAGCGCGGCGGCTTTGTCGGCACAGTTTGCCGAGAAAACCATGCGTAAAACTTATTTGGCACTCGGTACGCACAAGCCGGCGAAAAAGCAGGGCTGGGTGAAAGGCGGTATGGCGCGTTCGCGGCGCGGTACATGGAAGCTGACGCGTGATGAGGATAATTTTGCCGTTACCCGTTTCAGCAGCCAAAGCCTGAAGCCCGGTTTGCGGCTGTTTGTGTTGCAACCGTTTACCGGCAAAACCCATCAGCTGCGCGTGGCCATGAAAAGCATAGGCAGTCCGATTTTGGGCGATACGCTGTATGGCGGCGATGAGGCGGAACATCTGTTTTTGCACGCTTGGCGTTTGGTTTTCGACTATCGCGGCGAGCATTTCGATATTCGGGTTGCGCCTGATAAAACATGGCCGTCTGAAATCGATTTGTCGGCGTGTTTGAACTCGGATGAGTCCGAATAGAAGCAGTGAAATTTTTGTGTATATTAAAAAAGGCCGTCTGAAAATTGTTCAGACGGCCTTTTGATTGTTTCAAGTTTACATTTCCAATTCGCTCAAGCCCGGCAAGTCGGCAAAACAGCGGTCATGCGTGATTTGGCAGAAGTTGTCCAGATAGCCTTTGTTGGCGTCTTCCGTACGAATGGCGGCATAAAGTTTGCTTTGTAGGCCGTCTGAAGTGATTTTGCGGTGGACGACGTAGCCTTTTTCCAAATACGGCATGACCGTCCAATAGGGCAGGGCGGCGATGCCGCGTTTGCTGGCAACCAGCTGAATAATGGCGATGGTCAGCTCGCTGTGGCGGCGTGGCGGATTAATGCCTTTAGGCAGCAGCACTTTTTTGGGCAAATCCAGCATTTCGTCGGGGACGGGATAAGTGATCAGGGTTTCGTCGATAAAGTCTTCCGCTTCCCAAACGTCTTTGTCGGCAAGCGGGTGGTCTTCTGCGCAGATGCCGACCATTTCATAGGCAAACAGAGGGCGGTAGCTGATGCCGTTGAGCGGCTCGGCTTCGGAAACGATGGCAAGGTCGGCGCGGTGTTGCAACAGTAGCCCGACCGGATCGGCTTGGAAGCCTGAAACGATGTCCAATTCAACTTGCGGCCATAACGGGCGGAATTCGCCCATGGCAGGCATCAGCCAGTCAAAGCAGGTGTGGCATTCGACGGCAAGTCTGAGTTCGCCCGCTTCACCTTCGATAATCCGCACCAAATCACGTTCGGCGGCGGCAACCTGCGGCAATAGCTCGCGTGCCAGTTGCAACAGGCGCATACCGGCCGGAGTGAAGCGCAAAGGTGTGGATTTACGTTCAAACAACGGCGTTTCGTAATAATTTTCCAAGGCGCGGATTTGGTGCGACAGGGCGGATTGGGTCAGGAAAACCCGTTTGGCGGCAAGGGAAACGCTGCCGGTTTCTTCTAAAGCCAGCAAGGTTTTGAGATGACGCAATTCGATAATAGAGTCCATGTGTTTTCAGACGGCCTGTGGGTAAGGTGGGGTATATTAAAATAATTCATGATGATGTGCAAATGATTAATGTTGGGAATGATTGCTGAAATCGGAATGTAAGAATTTGAGGCATAAACAGATTTTGCGGTTAGAATGCGAAGCTGTTTTTGAAGATAGATATAAGGAGCGGAATATGGCTTTACGCCGCGAAATTCTGGCTTGGTGCGATGAGACATTGCAGGTCGGGCTGTTTAAGGACTATGCGCCCAACGGTTTGCAGGTCGAAGGCAAAGAAGAAATTGCCAAAATCGCCACTTCGGTTACCGCCAGCAAAGCTGCAATCGATTTTGCCGTAGAGCAGGGGGCGGATATGCTTTTGGTCCACCACGGCATGTTTTGGAAAAGCGAGCCTGTCACGATTACCGGTTGGAAAAAAGCACGCATTGAAACCTTGCTGCAACACCAAATCAATATGGCGGGCTACCACCTGCCGCTGGACGCGCACCCGCAATTAGGCAATAACGCACAGTTGGCCGAGAAACTCGATTGGGTGCTCGAAAAACAATTCGGCGAGCAAAACCTGTTGAATACAGGCCGTCTGAAAACCACGCAAACGCTGGCGCAGTTGTCTGAACGCATTGAGGCGGTATTCGGCCGCAAGCCGACCGTTATCGGCGATCTTGAACGCGAAATCAAACGCATTGCCTGGTGTAGCGGCGGTGCGCAGGGATTTTTTCAGACGGCCGTAGACGAAGGTGTCGATGCGTATTTGACCGGTGAGATTTCGGAAGCGCAATATCATCTTGCCAATGAAACGGGTGTGGCATTTATCAGTGCCGGTCATCATGCGACAGAACGCTACGGCGTACGTGCCTTAGGCGATGCCGTGGCAGAAAAATTCGGTATCGAAGTAGTTCACTTTGATGAAAACAATCCTGCTTGAGTATTGAGAAATATCATAAAACTTTACCTTATTTTAAATAATGCTTTGAGTATTACAACAAACTAGGTAGAATTACGCTGTTTAATGGCTCGGTATTCCCAAAATTTTAGGACGACTGAATAATGGATAATCAAGAAATCAACAACGGTCGCCGCCGTTTCCTGACACTGGCTACATGCGGTGCAGGCGGTGTGGCGGCTCTAGGCGTAGCTACGCCTTTCGTGGCCAGCTTCTTCCCATCGGAGAAAGCTAAGGCTGCTGGTGCTGCTGTCGAAGTAGATGTCAGCAAAATCGAAGCAGGCCAAATGCTGACTGCCGAATGGCAGGGTAAACCGATTTGGCTGGTCAACCGCACAGATCAACAGCTCAAAGACTTGAAAAGTTTGGATGGCGCAGTTGTCGATCCTAATTCCGAAGTGGATCAGCAACCGGAATACGCTAAAAACGAGACCCGTTCGATCAAGCCGAACCTCCTCGTCGCTATCGGTATCTGTACCCACCTGGGTTGCTCTCCGACTTACCGTCCCGACATTGCTCCCGCCGACTTGGGCGCAGACTGGAAAGGCGGTTTCTTCTGCCCTTGCCACGGTTCGAAATTCGACATTGCAGGCCGAGTATACAAAGGTGTTCCTGCACCGACCAACTTGGTTGTACCGCCTTACAAATATCTGAGCGATACAACTGTTTTGGTGGGCGAAGACTAAAAATAAGGAACGATAATTATGGCAAACCAAACCAATAGCAAAGCAAAAGCATTGTTAGGCTGGATGGACGCTCGCTTCCCTCTGTCTAAAATGTGGAATGAGCATTTGGCTCAATACTATGCGCCGAAGAACTTCAACTTCTGGTATTACTTCGGCTCTTTGGCTCTACTCGTCCTTGTAATTCAAATCGTCAGCGGTATTTTCCTGACCATGAACTACAAACCGGACGGCAACCTTAACGCTTACCATCTGCCTGCTGCCTTTACCGCAGTAGAGTACATCATGCGCGACGTGTCCGGAGGTTGGATTATCCGCTACATGCACTCCACCGGCGCATCTTTCTTCTTCATCGTCGTTTATCTGCATATGTTCCGCGGTCTGATTTACGGTTCGTACAAAAAACCTCGTGAATTGGTGTGGATTTTCGGTTCCCTGATTTTCTTGGCATTGATGGCAGAAGCCTTTATGGGTTACCTGTTGCCTTGGGGTCAAATGTCCTTCTGGGGTGCGCAGGTAATTATTAACCTGTTCTCCGCCATCCCTGTTATCGGTCCTGATTTGTCCACTTGGATCCGCGGTGACTTCAACGTTTCCGACGTTACTTTGAACCGCTTCTTCGCCCTGCACGTTATCGCTGTGCCTTTGGTATTGCTCGGCTTGGTTGTGGCTCACATCATCGCCCTGCACGAAGTGGGTTCTAACAACCCTGATGGCGTTGAAATCAAGAAAAACAAAGACGAAAACGGTATTCCACGCGATGGTATCCCATTCCATCCTTACTACACCGTTAAAGACATCTTGGGTGTTGTTGTATTCTTGATTGTCTTCTGTTCTGTGTTGTTCTTTGCACCTGAAGGCGGCGGCTACTTCTTGGAAGCGCCAAACTTCGATGCAGCAAACGCGTTGAAAACACCGCCGCACATTGCGCCGGTATGGTATTTCACCCCGTTCTACGCTATTTTGCGTGCGATTCCTTCGATGGCAGGTACTCAGGTATGGGGTGTAATCGGCATGGGTGCAGCAGTTGTATTGATTGCCTTGTTGCCTTGGTTGGATAAGTCACCTGTAAAATCTGTTCGTTACCGCAGCAACTCGTTCAAAGTAATGTTGGCGTTGTTTGTTGTATCTTTTATCGGCTTGGGAATTTTGGGTGCATTGGTAGCAGATGATACACGTACAGCTTTTGCTCGTGCATTCAGTGCATTCTATTTCTTGTTCTTCATCGGTATGCCTTTGCATACAAATCCTAAATGGTTGGCTGAAAAAGCTGGTGGTATTAAATATTTAATCAGTCTGTTTGTTTATGCAGCTTTAATTATTTATAACCTGTATTTAGTTGCAGTCTTGCCAAATAACATCGTTAAGGCGTTCGTTCTGGCTTACACTGTTTTCTTTGCAGCTATTCCATTCCTGAATGCGTTTAATAGCGAAAAAGCTACGCCTGAACGCGTAACCATGAGCACTACTAAACAAAAAATTATGTTCTTTGTTTACGTCGGTATTACCGTTGTCGGTGCTTACTTGTTTGCAACCAATATCTGATGAGGGCAGCGAAAATGAAACAAACTCTGAAAAACTGGTTTGCTGCCTTATTGCTGGCAGTGCCTATGAGTGCAGCCGTCGCCAGCGGCGGCGGACACTACGAAAAAGTCGATATCGACCTGCGTGACCAAGTCAGTCTGCAGCACGGTGCGCAAATCTTTACAAACTACTGTTTGTCTTGCCACTCTGCAAGCGGTATGCGCTTCAACCGTCTGAAAGATATTGGTTTGACTGAAGATGAAATCAAGAAAAACCTGATGTTCACAACAGACAACGTTGGTGACGTCATGGTAGCGGCAATGGATCCGAAAGATGCCTCCAAATGGTTGGGTGCGCCTCCTCCGGATTTGACCCTGATTGCGCGTTCTAAAGGTGCAGACTACCTGTACGCCTATATGCGCGGCTTCTATAAAGACCCAACTCGTCCGACCGGTTGGAACAATACTGTTTTGGCCGGTGCGAGTATGCCTCACCCACTGTGGGAACAACAAGGTGTTCAGGCTGTTGAGTTGGATGCCAAAGGTCAGCCTGTTATGATTAAAGACGAGCATGGCAACCTGACTCCTAAGCTGTATTGGGAATCTACCGGTTTGCACAGCCGTCGCCTGCCTAACGGTAAAGTGATCCAAAAAGAGTACGATACTTATGTACGCGACTTGGTGAACTACTTGGTGTACATGGGCGAGCCTGCTCAGTTGCAACGCCACCGCATCGGCTACATGGTTTTGGCATTCCTGTTTGCGGTAATGCTGCCATTGGCTTACTTCCTGAAAAAAGAATTCTGGAAAGACGTTCACTAATTCTTTTGAATCAAAAAGGCAAACCTGTTTCAGGTTTGCCTTTTTTGTTTGTGAAATCAGTTTATGCGGAAATAATGTAAATTTTAAAATTACTTAATATAAACAATGTGATATGTGAAATTTCTGGATTAAGTGTTTGAAATTATGTATAATTCTGTCTGAATTTTTATAAGGCTTAAGGCCGTCTGAAAAGATTTATCAGGAGTAAAAGATTATGATGACATTGTATTCAGGTATTACTTGTCCATTCAGCCAACGTTGCCGTTTTGTGCTGTACGAAAAAGGCATGGATTTTGAAATCAAAGATGTGGACGTGTTCAATAAACCTGAAGACTTGGCTTTGATGAATCCGTATAACCAAGTACCGGTTCTGGTTGAGCGTGATTTGATTTTGCACGAATCAAACATCATCAACGAATACATTGATGAGCGTTTCCCTCATCCTCAGTTGATGCCGGGTGATCCTGTTATGCGCGGTCGCGGCCGTTTGGTGCTGTACCGCATGGAAAAAGAATTGTTCAGCTTGGTGCAAGTGTTGGAAAACCCTGAATCTACCAATAAAGAACAAGCTAAAGCGCGTGAAGCCATTGGCAATGGTTTGACACTGTTGGCACCGTCTTTTACTAAAAACAAATACATCTTGGGCGATGACTTCTCCATGATTGATGTTGCCTTATCTCCACTGTTGTGGCGTTTGGACTATTACGACATCAAACTGGGTAAATCTGCTGCGCCTTTGCTGAAATACGCCGAGCGTATTTTCCAACGCGAAGCCTTTATTGAAGCATTGACGCCGGCTGAAAAAGCCATGCGCCGCTAAAGGACGGATCTATGGCAACTTCAACCAAACCGTATTTGTTGCGTGCTTTGTATGAATGGTGTTTGGATAATAACCAAACACCGCACATCGTAGCTTGGGTAAATGAACATACCCGTGTGCCGATGCAGTATGTGCGCGACAATGAAATTGTTTTAAATATTGGTCCTACCGCCAGTCATAACTTGAATATCGACAACGAATGGGTCAATTTTTCTGCACGCTTTTCCGGCGTAGCGCACGAGATTTGGATTCCGGTCGGTCATATTGTCAGTATATTTGGCCGCGAAAGTGGAGAGGGTATGGGATTTGAGGTAGAACCATATCAGCCTGCTTCTGTCGAAGCTGCAGCAGCGGAAGATAAAAAAGCTGAATCTACGGAAGAAAAACCGAAAAAAGTATTGAAGCTTGTGAAGTAATTAAAAGATAAAAGGGCGTCTGAAATGTTTCAGACGGCCTTTATTGATTGGGTATTGAAATGGCAAAATTAATGAGCAATTAATTATTAATTAAACCAAACAAAAAAGCTCTTGCGTTTAACAAGAGCTTTTTTGTTTAGTGGTGGAGGTAAGCGGGATCGAACCGCTGACCTCTTGCATGCCATGCAAGCGCTCTACCAACTGAGCTATACCCCCGAAATTTGGTGGCGAATCAGGGACTCGAACCCCGGACACAAGGATTATGATTCCTCTGCTCTAACCGACTGAGCTAATTCGCCGTTTCGTGAAGTCGCTATTATAGTTTTTTTTGAATATTTGGCAAGCGCTAATTTTGCTTTTTTTTATTTCTTATTGTTTTTAAAAAATAAAAAGTAAGTTGTCAGGCTATAGCTTATGGCAAATATCGCCGTGGCTAAAGCCTGTCCAATCAATATCGATGTCTTTGCCAAAAGCGATCACTTTAAAAAGTTCACCCATTTCGTGCTGATGTATCAGTTTCTGTACTGCTGCTGCGGCTTGGATATATTCAACCGAATCCGGGCTGCCGATTTGTGCCAGCAGATCGGTGATGCCGAGATTGAGCAAGAAATAAGATTGGGGCAGGTAGCCGATTAAGTCCAAACCTGATTCCGTGCCGGCGCGTGCGATATCGGTGAAGTTGACGTGCGCAGTCAAATCGGTCAGGCCGATATTGAAAAACGGATCATGGATGGTGTGGTGGCGATAGTGGCCGATAAATGTGCCTTCCTTGCGTTGCGGATGGTAATACTGAGCGGCATCGAAGCCGTAGTCGATAAATATCATGCCGCCGCGCTGCAATTTGGCGGCCAGGGTTTGGATAAAGGCATATTGTGCCGGATGCAGCTCGCTTGTGTATGAGGGAAGGGGAGGGAAGTATAAGGCGGCTGTTTGCGTAAGTTCGGCTTGGGTTAATAGTCTAATGACTTCGATTAGCTCGTCATTCTCTAGGCTAACGCCGATTTGTTGAAACCCTTCATCTTGATAAATCAAGCGTTCCACCGGCATGGCATCCAATACTTCGTTGCCGATGATGATGCCGTCAAAATGTTCGGGCAATGTGGTGAGGTGGATGACTTTGGCGGCTACTTCTGGGGAGGTATGTTCAATAATATATTGGCGTTGTCTCTCTGTAAGTTCTGCCGATAGCTCAATAATATAGTAATGATTCAGGTCGTCTGAAAGGTTTTGCAAGAGTGTAGCAGCGAGATGACCTGTACCTGCACCAAATTCATAGATATTGCCTGCTGTTTGCGGCAGTAATTCGGCAAGTTGTTTGGCAAGGGTTTGTCCGAATAGGGGGGAGAGGGTGGGGGCGGTAATGAAGTCGCCGTCCGTACCAATTTTATGGCTGCCTCCGCTGTAATAGCCGTATTGAGGTGTGTAAAGGGCAAGCTCCATAAAACGGGAGAAGGGTATCCAGTTTTGATGTTGTTCAATTTCGTTTTTTATAAGCTTGGTCAGGTGTGCTGAAGAGGCTTGTGCATCAGGGGAAGGAAGGGGGAGTTGAGGCTTCATGACTGTTAGATAATGTAAAAAAATTGAATTTGTTTGTATATTATAGCTCCTTATGAGAGGGGTGGTAATTGAGTATAAAAATACTATATATAGTATTTTTATACTATGAATAATACTACATATAGTATTTAATGCTAAACGAGACACTTAATAAACCCATATGTCATGCATCATTATATATATAAGATATTGAATTTAAAGTGTTTAGTGTTTTATTTCAGATAAGAAACGGATTTGACCTGATTGCCAAAATTTCTTATAGTGTCGGTTAGTGGGGCATAGTGGGTGAAAGTGGTTACTTTTTCCTAAAAAGTGTTCCGTAGAAGTGAAAACGAAAGATTTTAGAAAGGTGGGATTTTTAATCCCACTCTGTTTTATTTTAATCGAATTTGGGGTGTGATGTGTTTGGCGGTGCTCATGAATTGAGTATGGACAGTAAAGGGCGGTTGGCAATTCCTGCCAAATTCCGCGATATTTTGCTGCGCCGTTATACGCCTGCGATTGTGGTCACACTGGATTCCCGAAAAAAATTATTGATGTACCCCGAGCCCGTTTGGGAAGAAAAAGCCGAGCAGATTTTGAAGTTGAAAGTGGCCGGCAATGAGTCTTTGCAACGGTATCAGAATCTGCTGCTGCACAATGCGGAGATTTTGGAGTGGGACAGCGCCGGACGTGTTTTGATTCCGGCGAATCTGCGTAAACGCGTGGATTTTGAAAAAGAAGTTACTTTGGTTGGCCGTGCAAACCGTATGGAGTTGTGGGGCCGCGAACATTGGGAAGAGGAAATGAATCAGGCTTTGGATATTGATCCTGATGAATTGGCTTTCCAATTGAGTCAAACGGATTTGCAATTGTGAGTAAAGTTGAAAATTATCAGCATGTTACTGTCTTGTTGTATGAGGCGGTGGATGCGTTGGCAATCCGTGAAGACGGGATTTATGTGGACGGTACGTTCGGTAGGGGAGGGCATTCCCGGCTGATTTTGTCGCGTTTGGGTGAGCAGGGTCGTTTGGTTGTTTTTGATAAAGACCCCGAGGCGATTGCGGTAGCTAATGAGCTGGCGGCGCAAGATAAACGTGTCAGTGTCGTACACAATGGTTTTGAAACATTTCAGACGGCCTTGGATGAATTGGGCATCGATAAGATTGACGGTGCGCTTTTTGATTTGGGGATTTCGTCGCCGCAAATTGACGATGGCAGCCGCGGATTCAGTTTCCGCTTTGATGCACCGTTGGATATGCGGATGGATCCGACTCGCGGGATGTCTGCGGCGGAATGGATTGCAACCGCATCCGAACAGGATTTACACGAGGTCATTAAGAATTATGGTGAAGAGCGGTTTAGTCGCCAGATTGCGCGCGCCATTGTTGCGCAACGGGAGGAAAGTCCCATCGATACAACCCGCAAGCTGGCGCAGCTTGTGGCGCAAAACGTCCGTACTCGTGAGCGCGGACAAGACCCTGCAACGCGCACCTTCCAAGCAGTTCGCATCTTTATTAACCGCGAGCTCGAAGAGGTAGAGGCAGTTTTACCGCAGGTTGCAGGCCGTCTGAAAGAGAGTGGGCGCTTGGCTGTCATTGCGTTCCATTCGCTGGAAGACAGAATTGTGAAGCAGTTTATTAAAAAATATTCGCAACATGCGCCATTGCCCCGTTGGGCAGTGGTTAAGGAAGCGGATTTACCTCAGCCGCCTTTGAAGGCTGTGGGCAAAGCAATCAAACCGGATTCGACAGAGACTGAAGCCAATCCGCGTGCGCGCAGTGCAGTTTTGCGTGTGGCGGAGCGAAGCAGTGGCGAATTTTCGGTTATTGAGTAGGGGATGGCGTCTAAACGCTGTCGTAAGAGATAGTCCTGTTGACAGGCCGTCTGAAAGTTTGAGATGGGTAAGTTGAATATTTTATTACTGGTTTTGGTGACGGTCTCAGCCTTTGCCGTAGTGTTTAAGCAAAACCAGTCCCGTTTGCATTTTATCGAGTTGGATAAGGCACAAAAACGGGAAATTCAGTTGGAACAGGATTACGCGCGCCTGAAATTGGAGCAAGCAAGATTGGCAAACCACAAGTTGATTAAAGTGGCGGCCGAAAAGCAACATCTGCTTCCTCCGGGTGCGCATAATACGGCTATGCTGGAACGCAAAAAATAAGAATACAGAGCCTTGCATTGGTGCAAGATTTACGGGATTTGATGGCTCACTGAGCAGCTAAGTCATGAGAAGTTCAACATGTTAATTAAGAACGAATATAAACCTCAAATGCTGTCTGGAACAACAAAAACGAAAAAGCCGCTGACAAGTAACGGGCGAATCGGTTTGGTGCTGGGCGCTGTTGCGCTGGCATTTACCGGTCTGTTGGTACGCGGGGTTTATCTGCAAACCAGTCAGCATGAATTTTTGAAAAATCAGGGCGACCAACGTTTTGTGCGTACGCTTCCGCTGCCGGCATCACGCGGTATGATTACCGACCGCAATGGTGCTACATTGGCTTTGAGTGCGCCTACCGAATCATTGTATGCCATGCCTTCCGGTATGGAGGAAATGCCGACTGACGAGCAGTTGGAAAAATTGTCGGCCATTGCTGATGTGCCTGTTGAAGTTTTGAAAAATAAATTGTCTAAAAAAGACAAAGGCTTTATCTACTTGAAACGTCAACTCAGCTACGAGAAAGCAGAAGAAATCAAAGCATTGGGCATTAAAGGCATTGCATTCCAAAAAGAATTGAAACGCCATTACCCGTTGGGCAATCTGTTTGCGCATGTTATCGGTTTTACCAATATCGACGGCAAAGGTCAGGAGGGCTTGGAGCTTTCTCGTGAAGACAGCCTGCGCGGTGAAGATGGCGCGAAAGTCGTATTGCGCGACAACAAAGGCAACATCGTAGACAGCCTCGACTCTCCGCGCAACAGCGTGCCTAAAAACGGCCAAGACATGATTTTGTCTTTGGATCAGCGTATTCAAACGCTGGCTTATGACGAGTTAAACAAAGCGGTGGCTTATCACAAAGCCAAAGCAGGTACTGTTGTGGTATTGGATGCGCAAACCGGCGAGATTTTGGCTTTGGTCAACAGCCCGGCTTACGATCCGAATCAACCGGGTCAAGCCAATAGCGAACAGCGCCGCAACCGCGCTGTAACCGACATGATTGAACCAGGTTCTGCCATGAAGCCGTTTACCATTGCCAAAGCATTGGATTCAGGCAAAGTGGATGCAACCGATACGTTCAATACCCTGCCGTACAAAATCGGTCCGGCTACCGTACAAGATACCCACGTTTATCCTACTTTGGATGTGCGCGGCATCATGCAAAAATCTTCCAACGTCGGTACCAGTAAACTTTCTGCCATGTTTACGCCTAAAGAAATGTACGATTTCTATCACGATTTAGGTGTGGGCGTGCGCATGCATTCAGGCTTTCCTGGTGAGACTGCAGGTTTGTTGAGAAGCTGGCGCAGATGGCAAAAAATCGAACAGGCAACCATGTCTTTCGGTTATGGCCTGCAATTGAGCCTGTTGCAATTGGCGCGTGCCTATACTGTCTTGACCCATGATGGCGAATTGTTGCCGGTCAGCTTTGAAAAACAAGCGGTTGCCCCTAAAGGCAAGCGCGTCATCAAAGCCTCTACTGCGAAAAAAGTGCCCGAGTTGATGGTTTCCGTTACTGAAGCCGGCGGTACCGGTACTGCAGGTGCGGTAGATGGTTTCGACGTAGGTGCGAAAACCGGTACGGCGCGCAAACTGGTCAATGGCCGCTATGTGGACAACAAACACGTCGGTACGTTCATCGGTTTTGCTCCGGCTAAAAATCCACGCGTGATTGTGGCCGTTACCATCGACGAACCGACTGCCAACGGCTATTACGGCGGCGTGGTTGCCGGTCCCGTATTCAAAGAAGTCATGAGCGGAAGCTTGAACATCTTGGGCGTTTCCCCGACCAAGCCTTTAAGTAATACCGCTACTGTCAAAGTACCGTCATAATCCAAACAATCAAAGAGATATTGTTTATGTTCAGCAAGTTAACCCCCTTGGCTGAAACCAACTTTCCGCCTCTGCTGTGTGAAAACGCAGCAGGGCGTTTGTTGCATTCAGACAGCCGACAAATTAAACAGGGTGACATTTTCGTTGCCTGTCAGGGTGAATATACAGACGGCCGCAGCTATATTCCTGCCGCCATTGTCAACGGTGCCACCTTTGTTTTTTGGGATGATGACGGCAAATTCACATGGAATCCCGAATGGAACGTTCCCAATCAAGGCATTAAAGATCTGAAACATCGCGCCGGTATGTTGGCGGCACAGGTTTACGGCAATGTTTCAGACGGCCTTAAAGTTTGGGGCGTAACCGGTACCAACGGCAAAACCTCTATCACACAATGGCTGGCGCAAGCTGCTGATCTGTTGGGCGAAAAAACCACTATTATCGGCACAGTCGGCAACGGCTTTTGGGGCGCATTGGAAGAGACCACGCATACCACGCCTGCCCCTGTCGATGTCCAAACTCTGCTCTACCGCTTCCGTCAGCAAGGCGCAACAGCCGCTGCGATGGAAGTTTCCAGTCACGGCCTTGACCAATCGCGCGTCAACGGCGTGCCATTCCGCAGCGCAATCTTCACTAATCTTACCCGTGACCACCTCGACTATCACGGCACCATGGAAGCCTATGGCGCCATCAAATCGCGCCTGTTCTACTGGCATGGTCTGCAACACGCCATCATCAATGTTGATGACGAATACGGTGCGGAACTCGTAGGCCGTCTGAAAAAAGGCTGTCCCGATTTAGCCGTTTACGGCTATGGTTTCAGCGAGCAAGCCGATATCCGCATTACCGATTTCACCGCTTCTTCAGACGGCATGGAAGCCGTATTCCAAACCCCGTGGGGCGAAGGAAAATGCCGTACCCGTCTGCTCGGACGGTTCAACGCGCAAAACCTCGCCGCCTGCGTTGCCTTGCTATGTGCCAACGGTTACCCACTCAATAACGTTTTGGAAGTACTGGCAAAAATCCGTCCTGCTTCAGGCCGCATGGATTGCATTATGAACAGCGGCAAACCTTTGGTCGTCGTCGATTACGCCCACACGCCCGATGCATTGGAAAAAGCACTCTCCACTTTGCAGGAAATCAAACCGCAGGGCGCGGCTTTGTGGTGCGTATTTGGCTGCGGCGGTAACCGAGATCGTGGCAAACGCCCCTTGATGGGCGCAGCAGCCGTACAGGGTGCGGATAAAGTCGTCGTAACCAGCGACAATCCACGCTTGGAAAATCCGCAAGAAATCATCAACGATATTTTGCCTGCCGTACCTAATCCTGAACGCGTCGAGGTTGATCGCGCTGTTGCCATCTGTTATGCGGTTGAACAAGCCGCTGCGAACGACATCATTCTGATTGCCGGTAAAGGGCATGAAAACTATCAGGATGTACAAGGCGTGAAGCACCATTTCTCCGATTTTGAAATCGCAGAAAAAGCATTGGCAGAGCGCGGTTAAGCCATATCGCAAATATTCAGACGGCCCGAAACCTCAAGGCCGTCTGAAAAAGATTTAAGCATATACAATAAAAGCAACACGACACTCGCATTACGGCACGTCAGCCATTAAACCCATCACAGTTGTTTGTTTCAGAGGATTTTTTAACAAGGCCGTCTGAACAATAAGGAGACCGATTTGATGCTGAAAATGCCGATAAAAACCTTATTAATCAGTGCAGCCGTAGTTTTATTCGCAGGCTGTACAACCAAACAACTTCCGCGTCCTACTGCCGAAATCGAGCAGTTGAGGGCGCAACAGCCTCCTGCCGAGCAAAGCCTGCCCAATCCTGTTAAAGGCAAACGTTTTGACGACACTTGGGGCGCGGCGCGCAGTCAGGGGCGCAGGCATGAAGGTGTGGATATCTTTGCTAAGAAAAACACGCCGATACGCAGTACTACGCCCGGTATCGTCACCAAAATCGGGCGCAACCGATTGGGCGGTAAAGTTATCGGTATCCAAGGGCCGGGTGCGTGGCATTACTATGACCACCTCAATAAATTTGCCCGTATCCGCCTGTATGAACGAGTAAAAGAAGGGCAGGTCATCGGCTATGTCGGTAAAACCGGCAACGCCAGAACCACACCGGCCCACCTGCATTATGGCGTGTATCTACCCAGCGGCGCAGTGAATCCGTATCCGCTGATTAATCAGAACAGATAGGCCGTCTGAACAAGATTTGAGAGTATGAACGCAAAGAAATTGGTTAAGGCAACGAATATCGTCGGTATGGTGGCAGTTGTGCTGCTGGTGTACTGGGTATTTGTTCTGACTCTATCCAATGTTTTCGGGCTTAAGGTGTTCCGCGAATACATTACGGAAATTTTCCTGATGAGTATTTTGGGGATTTTTGCTGTAATGGCGGGTGCCTTGATACTGAACATCATGCTGAATTTGACCCGTATTGCCGAGCGAGGACAAGAGGAAGAAAGCAAAGGTGGCCGGAAAACCTTATATTTGTTGTTGGCCGTATTTCCCGTTTTGGCCGCTTTGCTATTTGGCGGAAATTATCTGACGGTTCAGAAAAAACGTCAGATTTTGACTCAATCGCTAGAGCGCATCGTCAAGGACAATCCGTCGCAAATCAACGCATTGGCAGATTATCGTTTTGATTTTGCGTATATTAAAAAAGCAGCGTTAATCCTTGAGCTGATGTCGAAGGAAGATTCTGCCTTTAAAGCAGCTACGGTGATTGTGCCGGATACAATAGGTAATAAACAGGTTTATTTGGCTTTCTCAGCCGATTCCTATTTAAGTGGGATTGATGAGCAGGCGCCCAATGCTCAGGGAGGAGGCGATGATAATGATTTTGTCGTTACTCGGAATGGCAATAAAGAAACAATCAGCAAAACGCAATATCTTTATGCTCCGAATTTGAGCGAGCGTGAATACTTGCAAAGAATATTTGCCGGACAAATAAATGAAATACGTTATGAGGCAAAAGACGGTAATTACAGCCTTTGCCACCCCTACCGACAAAACGGTAAAACCATTGTATTGTGTTTTTCTGATTACCAGCAGTACGGGAAAATCGGCAGTTGATAAGAGAAAGTGATTTATAGTATGAAAAGTTGGTTTTCCAATACATTTCCTGAATATAAAAAATTGCCCAAAAGCGGCAAATTTATGGCATGGCTGACTTTGGTGCAGGGCGTGGTTTGGTTGATTCTGGCATCAATTCAGAGTGTGCAAGGACTGATTAACAACATAGCATGGGCTGTGTTTTTTGGGATTTTACTTTTCATTTTGGGTGTGTTGGCGCTGTCTGCAGCATGGAATGCGTTTAAATTCCGTGAAGTCGGTTTTAAGAGAATGACATATGTGTACATACCATGCTTATTGCAGATTGCTTTTGCAAGCGATGTATTTTCTTTTGTATTTTATATAGATAGTGTATTGAAACTATGGTTCAGCCTTACGGTAAATAAGCTTTCTGTCGGTGTAAATTTTGCCGCTATTCTTTTTATTGTGCTGGCAGGACGTAATTATCGTCATTTAAAAATGGTTTCCCAAAATACGGATAAAAATGGGGAGCCGTTAGAACAAGGACAAGAAACACAATTATGAAACCACTAGACCTAAATTTCATCTGCCAAACGCTCGGCCTTCCGATGCCGTCTGAAAATCAACCCGTTTCGCGCATCGTAACCGACAGCCGTGATATTCAGGAAGGCGATGTATTTTTCGCGCTTGCCGGTGAGCGTTTTGACGCTCATGACTTTGTTGAAGATGTGTTGGCAGCGGGGGCAACGGCAGTTTTGGTTTCGCACGAAGATTGTGCGGCTTTGAAAGGCGCGTTGAAGGTTGACGATACGCTTGCGGCTTTGCAAAAACTGGCGAAGGCGTGGCGTGAAAATGTGAATCCGTTTGTCTTCGGTATTACCGGCTCTTCCGGCAAAACGACGGTTAAAGAGATGTTGGCCGGCGTATTGCGTCATCGATTCGGTGATGAAGCTGTGTTGGCGACTGCCGGCAATTTCAACAACCATATCGGCTTGCCGCTGACTTTGTTGAAACTGAACGAAAAACATCGTTATGCCGTCATTGAAATGGGCATGAACCATTTTGGCGAGTTGTCTTTGTTGACACGAATCGCCGGTCCGAATGTTGCTTTGGTCAATAACGCTTTGCGCGCGCATGTCGGTTGTGGTTTTGATGGTGTCGGCGATATTGCTAAAGCTAAAAGTGAAATCTACGAAGGTTTGCTTTCAGACGGCATTGCGCTGATTCCGTGTGAAGATGCCAATATCGCTACATTTGAAGCTGCTACTGCGCAATTGAACGCTCAGACTTTCGGCGTTGCCAGTGGCGATGTCCATGCAGAAAATATTGAGTTGAAACCGTTGTTCTGCGAATTTGATTTGGTGCGTGGCAATGAACGTGTTGCCGTGGTGTTGCCAGTCCCCGGCCGACACAATGTGCATAATGCCGTAGCGGCGGCTGCTCTGGCTTTGGCGGCAGATTTGAGTCTTGCCGAAGTTTCAGACGGCCTGAAAAATTTCAGTAATATCAAAGGCCGTCTGAATATCAAGCAAGGCATTAAAGGCGCGACTTTGATTGACGATACTTATAATGCCAACCCCGACAGCATGAAAGCTGCCATTGATGTGCTCGCCGCTATGCCTGCGCCGCGTATTTTTGTGATGGGCGATATGGGCGAATTGGGCGAGGACGAAGCCGCTGCCATGCACGCCGAAGTTGGCGCGTATGCACGGGATAAAGGCATCGAGGCCGCATATTTTGTCGGCGACAACAGCGTTGAAGCAGCGGAAACGTTTGGCGCGGAAGGTTTGTGGTTTGCTGACAAAGATCCGCTGATTCAAGTGTTGAGGCACGACTTGCCTGAACGCGCCACCGTATTGGTCAAGGGCTCGCGCTTTATGAAGATGGAAGAAGTGGTCGAGGCATTGGCAACAACAACTGCGTAAAAGGCCGTCTGAAATATGAAAAAGATTTTACTATTGGCTGGTTTGCTGATTGCCGCGTTTTATGCCGGAATGAAAGTACAGGCATTTATTTATGAAGATACCTGCTTGGATTTGGGCGGCGGAAAGAATCCTGGAAACTATCCGATTTGCGTGGTAGAGAAATAATCTTACTCAACAAGGCCGTCTGCAATTTCAGATGGCATACCGATTTATTTTTAATTGGGCAATAAGCCCGCTGTAACAACAAAAACAAAAAAGGAAGCCCCATGTTTTTATGGCTCGCACATTTCAGTAACTGGTTAACCGGTCTGAATATTTTTCAATACACCACATTTCGTGCCGTAATGGCCGCGCTGACTGCGCTGGTATTTTCATTATTGTTGGGTCCGTGGACCATCCGCAAGCTGACTGCGCTTAAAGTCGGCCAAGCCGTCCGTACCGACGGCCCTCAAACCCACCTGATCAAAAACGGTACGCCAACCATGGGCGGCTCGCTGATTTTGACTGCCATTACCGTATCCACAATCTTGTGGGGCAACTGGGCAAATCCTTATATCTGGATTCTCTTAGGCGTCTTGCTTGCTACCGGTGCACTCGGTTTTTACGACGACTGGCGCAAAGTGGTTTATAAAGACCCTAACGGCGTGTCTGCCAAATTCAAAATGGTGTGGCAGTCCAGCGTTGCCATCATTGCCGGTTTGGCATTGTTCTACCTTGCGACAAACTCTGCCAACAATATCCTGATTGTTCCCTTCTTCAAACAAGTTGCCTTGCCGCTTGGCGTAGTCGGCTTCTTGGTATTGTCCTACTTGACTATCGTCGGTACATCCAATGCCGTTAACCTGACCGACGGTTTGGACGGCTTGGCCGCATTCCCCGTTGTACTTGTCGCCGCCGGCCTTGCCATCTTTGCTTATGCCAGTGGACACTCCCAATTTGCCCAATACCTGCAATTGCCTTACGTTGCCGGCGCAAACGAAGTGGTGATTTTCTGTACCGCCATGTGTGGTGCGTGCCTCGGCTTTTTGTGGTTTAACGCCTATCCGGCACAAGTCTTTATGGGCGACGTCGGCGCGCTCGCGCTTGGTGCGGCGCTCGGTACCGTTGCCGTCATCATCCGCCAAGAATTTGTCCTCGTCATCATGGGCGGCCTGTTTGTTGTTGAAGCCATTTCCGTTATGTTGCAAGTCGGTTGGTACAAACGCACCAAAAAACGCATCTTCCTGATGGCGCCGATTCATCATCATTACGAACAAAAAGGCTGGAAAGAAACCCAAGTCGTCGTCCGTTTCTGGATTATCACCATCGTCTTGGTGTTAATCGGCTTGAGTACCCTCAAAATCCGCTAAATCTCCAAAGGCCGTCTGAAACTTTCAGACGGCCATTATGTAAGGTAAGCATGCTTGCCTGAATCCTACGTCTCAAAATAAATCCCGTAATAATCCACACAGAAAGTCCCCAAACATGTACCAATCTTTTGGTGGTGCAACCGGCATCCGCACCCTGACCGACCGTTTCTACGACTTGATGGAACTCGAACCGCAATACCGCGCCCTGCGCCAGATGCACGGCGAAGACATGACCCTGATACGCGAAAAGCTCTACGAATTTTTTAGCGGCTGGCTCGGGGGACCGCAACTTTTTGTCGAAAAATACGGCCATCCTCAACTGCGCGCCCGCCATATGCCTTTTGCCGTCAACGTACAAGTCCGCAACGAATGGATCGCCTGCTTTGCCCAAGCCATGAGCGAACTGGACATCGACAAAGTACTTGCTGAGCCGGTGTTAATCCAAGTTTTTGCCATGGCAGATTGGTGCCGTAACCAAAACGAAGACGGTATCGAACCGCCTATGCCGCCGATGGCGGTTGACCCATGGGTGCGCGCACCGGAATTGCAGCAGATTTTGAGTAGCTACGGTGTAAATAGCTTTTTTAAGGAATTTGCTGGCTAAAGGCCGTCTGAAACTTCTTGGATAAAACAGAAACAATAATTTGAAAGAAATGGATTTTAGAATGAATAAATTATTAAAAAAAATGATGGTAGCCCTGTTATCTTTTGGCTTGGCGCAGGCAGTTTGGGCGGATAATATGCCGAATTTTCAGAAAACGCTTCAAGCTGCGAAGCAAGGGAATGTCGATGCCCAATATAATTTGGGCGTGATGTATGCCATCGGGCAAGGCGTCCCTCAAGACGATGCACAGGCAGTGCAGTGGTATCGGCAGGCTGCAGAACAAGGGGATGCCCAAGCCCAAAGTAATTTGGGTCTGATGTATTACAAAGGTGAAGGCGTCCGTCAAGACTATGCCGAAGCGTTCAGATGGTATCGTAAGGCAGCGGAGCAGGGATTAGTCCAAGCCCAAACCGATTTGGGCAATGGGTATGCACAAGGGCAAGGCGTCCGTCAAGACTAT
>NZ_KV792654.1:45236-126122 GCF_001808255.1 Neisseria sp. HMSC15G01 | reverse complement strand
AAGGGCAAGGCGTCCGTCAAGACTATGCACAGGCAGTGCAGTGGTATCGTAGGGCTGCAGAACAAGGGAATGCCGATGCCCAAGTTAATTTGGGTCTGATGTATGCCAACGGGCAAGGAGTCCGTCAAGACTATACACAGGCGGTGCAGTGGTGTCGTAGGGCTGCAGAACAAGGGCATGCTGGTGCCCAATTCAATTTGGGTGTGATGTATGCCGAAGGACGCGGCGTGCGCCAAGACCTTGCGCTCGCTCAAGAATGGTTTGGTAAGGCTTGTCAAAACGGAGACCAAGACGGCTGCGACATTTACCAACGCCTGAAGGCGGGTTATTGAACAGCTCGCGATGCCGTCTGAAAGCGGCTTGAGCAGGAGCGGACATCCCCCCTGCACAATATGATTTGTTTTAGGACAAAACCAAAATGACTTTTCAAAACAAAAAAATCCTCGTCGCCGGACTTGGCGGCACGGGTATTTCCATGATTGCCTACCTGCGTAAAAACGGCGCGGAGGTTGCCGCGTATGATGCGGAGCTGAAACCGGAGCGCGTGTCGCAAATCGGTAAGATGTTTGACGGGCTGGTGTTTTACACGGGTCGTTTGAAAGATGCGCTGGACAACGGTTTCGATATTCTGGCGCTCAGCCCCGGCATCAGCGAGCGGCAGCCGGATATTGAGGCGTTCAAGCAAAACGGTGGACGTGTGTTGGGCGATATCGAATTGTTGGCGGACATTGTGAACCGCCGTGGCGACAAGGTGATTGCGATTACCGGCAGCAACGGTAAAACCACGGTAACGAGCCTGGTCGGCTATCTCTGCATCAAGTGTGGTCTGGATACCGTTATCGCGGGCAATATCGGCACGCCGGTTTTGGAGGCGGAATTGCAGCGTGAAGGCAAAAAGGCGGACGTGTGGGTGTTGGAGCTTTCCAGCTTCCAACTGGAAAACACTGAAAGCCTGCACCCGATGGCGGCGACGGTGCTGAACATTTCTGAAGACCATCTCGACCGCTACGACGACTTGCTCGACTATGCGCATACCAAGGACAAGATTTTCCGTGGCGATGGCGTGCAGGTTTTGAATGCGGATGATGCGTTCTGCCGCGCAATGAAACGCGCCGGGCGCGAGGTGAAATGGTTTTCGTTGGAACACGAAGCCGATTTTTGGTTGGAACGCGAGACAGGCCGCCTGAAACAAGGCAATGAAGATTTGATTTCTACGCAAGACATTCCGTTGCAAGGCTTGCACAACGCCGCCAACGTTATGGCTGCCGTGGCTTTGTGCGAGGCTATCGGTTTGCCGCGCGAAGCATTGCTCGAACACGTTAAAACCTTCCAAGGCTTGCCGCACCGCGTCGAAAAAATCGGCGAGAAAAACGGCGTGGTGTTTATCGACGACAGCAAAGGCACGAACGTCGGCGCGACCGCCGCCGCGATTGCCGGTTTGCAAAATCCGCTCTTCGTGATTTTGGGGGGCATGGGCAAAGGGCAGGATTTCACGCCCCTGCGCGACGCGCTTGCCGGCAAGGTAAAAGGCGTGTTCCTGATCGGCGTCGATGCGCCGCAAATCCGCCGCGATTTGGACGGCTGCGGTCTGAATATGACCGACTGCGCCACTTTGGAAGAAGCGGTTCAGACGGCATATGCCCAAGCCGAAGCGGGCGATATCGTGTTGCTTAGCCCGGCTTGTGCGAGCTTCGATATGTTCAAAGGCTATGCGCACCGTTCGGAAGTGTTTATCGAGGCGTTCAAAGCTTTGTAAGGCCGTCTGAAAGATGAAAGTGGGTTTGAAGATCGGCTTGGCGGCAGTCGTGTTTTCGGCTGTCGCTGCTTTGGTGTTTTGGTTTGCCGCGCCGATTCGTTCCACGATAACCGTTGCCATGCCAAGCGAAGCGCCGTTGCCTGAAGATGCGGTTATCGACAGATTGGTCGTACATAAAAGCAAACGCACCATGTCGGCGTACTCGCAAGGCAGGTTGCTGAAAACCTATCCCATTTCGTTGGGCAAGCAACCGGTCGGGCATAAACAGTTTGAAGGCGACGGCAAAACGCCCGAAGGGAAATACCGCATTAATGAGCGTAATCCCAATAGCGGCTACCATAAAAATCTCGGCGTTTCCTATCCCAATGAAGCCGACAAAGCCTACGCTGCGGCACAAGGCAAAAGCCCGGGCGGGCTGATTAAAATCCACGGCATGAAAAACGGCTGGGGTTTTATCGGTAAAAAACACCTGCAAAAAGACTGGACCAACGGCTGCATCGCGGTAACGGACGAGGAAATCGACGAACTCTACCGCAGCGTGAAACACAATGCGGAAATTGAGATTCTGCCGTAAACCTTGTGCGCTATTGCCTCAAAGGTCGTCTGAAAACGTCAAGGCGGTTTCAGACGACCTTTTTGCAGCAACGATAAATTTGTTCTTTTCCTTTAACCCGTGTTACTGTTTCTTAAAGTTTGCCTATGCGGGCAAACGGCGAGGCGGCGGGCAGCCATGCCTGACCGAAAAAACGTGTGTTCATCAATCCGAAAGGAAAACCCATGAATTTTCAAGACTACATCCGTTACGATGCCGTCGGTTTGGCAGAGCTGATCCGCAAAAAAGAAGTGTCCGCCGATGAAGTGTTGCAGGCTGCTTTAAACCGCTTGGACGAAGTTAATCCCAAGCTCAATCTGTTGGCGCATGATTTGCGCGAACGCGCGGCGGCATGGCAGGGGTCGTCTGAAAATGCCGATACGCCGCTGGAGGGCGTACCGTTTTTGCTCAAAGACCTGCTGGCGGATTGGGAAGGTGCGCCGACATGGGCGGGTACGCGCATGATGCAGCATTACATTGCCAAACAAAACAGCGATTTGACCCAAGCCTATCTCGATGCTGGGCTGCGCGTGTTCGGCAAAACCACCACGCCCGAATGGGGCGCGTATCCTGTTACCGAAACCGAAATTTACGGCATCACGCGCAATCCGTGGCATTTGGATTACACCGCGGGCGGCAGCAGCGGCGGTGCAGCGGCGGCAGTGGCTTCGGGCGTCGTACCCGCAGCGCACGGCAGCGACGGCGGCGGCTCCATCCGCTTACCCGCGCACAACTGCGGCGTGTTCGGGCTGAAACCCACGCGCGGTCGCAGCAGTTACGCGCCGAACGCATCGGAGGCATGGCAAGGCTTGGTATGCGACCATGTGTTGACCCGCAGCGTGCGTGACAGCGCGGTTTTGCTGGACATCGCCGCCCAAACCCAAGCCCGCGCCCTGTATGCTTGCCCGCCGCCGCCCGAAAACGGTTTTGCAGGCAGCCTGAAACAAGAAACAGGTCGTCTGAAAATAGCTTTTTGGAAACAGGCATGGTTTGGCGGCGGCAACGACGAAGGCACGGAAGCCGCGTTCGCCCATAGTTTGAAACTGATACAAGACGCGGGACACGAATTGGAAGAAGCCACGCCCGATTTTGCGCCGCCTGAACAGCTCAACCGAGCCGCCCGCATCATCGTCATGGGCGAAACGGCAAAACTGTTCTACCAATATCAATACGAAACCGGACAAAAACTGCCGCACCGCCTGCTTGAGCCGACAACGTGGGCAATGATTGTGCAGGGTCGGCAAATCAGTGCGGGCGAAATGGCATGGGCGCGCGACGTGATGCTGGCGCAGGAACGTGCCGCCAAAGCATTTTTCACACGCTACGACGTGTTAATGACGCCCGTCTGCCCGCGCACCACGCCGAAAATCGGCGAGATGATGCCGCCGCCCGCCGCACAAAAAGCCATGCGCCTGCTGTTTGGCACGCTGCGCTTGGGTTTTCTGTTGAAAAACAACCCGTTTTTAGAAAAAGAAGCCGCCGCCGCGCTGCAATACGTCGGTTATACGTCGCCGCTGAACATGAGCGGCAACCCCGCCATGAGCGTGTCGCTTTACCGGCATAACGAGCTGCCCGTCGGTACTCAGTTTGCCGCCGCTCACGGACGCGAAGACACGCTGCTCCGCCTTGCAGCGCAGTTGGAACAGATACAGCCGTGGGTGGAAATACCGCAGTTGGCTTAGGGTTTGTATTGGATAAAAAGTAGCCTATTTTTCTGAAGAAAAAATTTATACAAGGCCGTCTGAGAACATAAAAGCGTTTTCAGACGGCCTTTTGCCGGTATCAAAGGGTAGGGGAGGGCGCAAAGAACGTCGGAATCCGGCATCTTTAAAGATTCTGAATTGTTGGTTTGGAAATAAACCTTTAAAATAACGTTAATTCATTTTTTCAGACGGCCTCTTGCCCATTAGCAGGCCGTCTGAATATTTTATTCAAGCCGTTACGGATGTTTTCATGATTAGTCTTTCCAAAATGCTTGACCGGCCGATTGCGCGCGATGGTCGGAAGTTTGATGTTTCTCTCTTGTGGATGGTCGTCTTAATGACGGTCTTCAGCCTGATTATGATTTATTCGGCTTCTATTGCGTATGCGGCATCGGAAGGGGGTAGCCAGTTTTCTTTTGTGTTTAAGCAGGCAATGTTTATCCTGTTTACAGTGGCTATATGCTTGCCGCTTTTCCTGCTGAAGATGAGTTTCTGGCGGCGGATTATTCCGTTTTATTTTGCTGTTTCAGGTTTGCTGTTGTTGCTGGTTTTGTTTGTCGGCCGTGAGATTAATGGCGCGACGCGCTGGATTCATATCGGGCCGCTCAACTTGCAACCGACTGAATTTTTCAAATTGGCGACGGTCTTGTACTTGTCCAGCCTGTTTACGCGCCGTGAAGAAATGTTGCGCGATTTGGATTCTTTGGGTTGGTCGTCTTTGTTTACCGGTATTGGCGATTTGGTGTGCAGCCCCTTTAAAAGTGAAGCTTGGGTAAGGGTAAAGGAACGCTTCCGTAAGTTTAAGACCTTGATTCTGCCGATTATGTTGGTGGCGGTCGGTTTGGTTTTGATTATGGGTCAGCCGGACTTTGGCTCGTTTGTCGTGATTGTTGTGATTACCATGGGTATGCTGTTTTTGGCAGGCTTCCCGTGGAAGTATTTTGCTGTATTGGTGGCGACCGTTGTGAGCGGTATGGGCTTGCTGATTTTGGCCGCGCCTTACCGTATGGCGCGTGTGGCGGCGTTTTTGGACCCTTGGAGCGATCCTTTGGGTAAAGGCTATCAGCTGACCCATTCCTTGATGGCGATTGCGCGCGGCGGCTGGTTTGGCGAGGGCTTGGGTGCGAGTTTGGAAAAACGTTTCTACCTGCCTGAAGCGCATACGGACTTTATTTTTGCCGTCATCGGCGAGGAATTCGGCTTTTTCGGGATGCTGGTTTTGGTGTTCTGCTACGGCTGGCTGGTGTGGCGCGCGTTTTCCATCGGCAAGCAGGCGCGTGATTCGGGCTTGATGTTCAGCGCGTACATTGCCAACGGTATCGGTATTTGGATTGGTATTCAGAGTTTCTTCAATATCGGTGTAAACATCGGTATCCTACCCACTAAGGGCCTGACTTTGCCGTTTATGTCTTACGGCGGTTCGGCTGTCTTTATCATGCTGGTGTGCATTACTTTGTTATTGCGCATTGATTATGAAAACCGCCAAAAAATGCGCGGTTATTCGGTGGAGTAAAACCATGAGCGGTAAAACTTTTATGCTGATGGCCGGCGGTACGGGCGGCCATATTTTCCCTGCATTGGCGGTTGCCGAGTCGCTGCAAAAGCGCGGCCATCATGTGATTTGGCTGGGCAGTCAGGATTCGATGGAAGAGCGTATCGTGCCGCAATACGGCATACGCTTGGAAACGCTGGCCATTAAAGGCATACGCGGCAACGGAATCAAGCGCAAGCTGATGTTGCCATTTACGCTGTATAAAACCGTCCGTGCGGCGCAGCAGATTATTAAGAAACACCGTGTCGAGTGCGTTATCGGTTTTGGCGGTTTTGTTACTTTCCCCGGTGGCTTGGCGGCAAAAATTTCCGGTGTGCCGATTGTGATTCATGAGCAAAACGCCGTAGCCGGTTTGTCCAACCGCCAACTGTCGCGTTGGGCAAAACGTGTCCTGTACGCTTTCCCCAAAGCATTTCAACATGAAGGCGGATTGGTGGGTAACCCTGTCCGTGCCGATATTGCGGCATTGCCTGTTCCCGAAGAACGCTTTGAAAACCGTCAAGGCCGTCTGAAAGTTTTGGTGGTGGGTGGCAGTTTGGGTGCGGATGTGTTGAACAAAACCGTTCCGCAAGCTTTGGCATTATTGCCTGAGGCGGCCTGTCCGCAAATGTATCATCAGTCCGGCCGCAATAAATTGGGTAACCTGCAGGCGGATTATGATGCATTGGGTGTACAAGCCGAGTGCGTCGAATTTATTACCGATATGGTATCCGCCTACCGCGATGCCGATTTGGTAATTTGCCGTGCCGGCGCGCTGACGATTGCCGAGCTGACGGCTGCCGGTTTGGGTGCATTGCTGGTGCCGTATCCGCACGCGGTGGACGACCATCAAACAGCTAATGCGCGCTTTATGGTGCAAGCCGAAGCTGGTTTGCTGCTTCCGCAAACTCAACTGACGGCAGAAAAACTGGCCGAAATCCTCGGCGGATTAAACCGTGAAAAATGCCTGAAATGGGCGAAAAATGCCCGTACCTTGGCGTTGCCGCACAGTGCAGACGATGTGGCGGAAATTGCCATATCTTGTGCCGAATAAGCAGGCAAGACTTTGTTCAAGGCCGTCTGAAAAGTTAATTAACGGCGTTTCAGACGGCCTTTATTGCTTTTGTTAAAATTCCTTTACAATAAAAGCATAGCGCAGAAGCGGATAGCCCTTTAAAATAACGCCTTTACGCACTAAAAACCAACCGGAACGCAACGTTATGATGAAAAATCGAGTGACCAACATCCATTTTGTCGGAATCGGCGGCGTCGGCATGAGCGGTATTGCCGAAGTTTTACACAATTTGGGCTTTAAAGTTTCCGGTTCGGATCAGGCGCGTAATGCCGTTACTGAGCATTTGAGCGCTCTCGGCATCCAAGTTTACCCAGGGCATACTGCCGAACACGTCAATGGTGCCGACGTGGTTGTTACCTCTACTGCCGTTAAAAAAGACAATCCTGAAGTCGTTGCCGCGTTGGAACAGCAGATTCCCGTGATTCCGCGCGCGTTGATGTTGGCGGAACTGATGCGCTTCCGCGATGGTATCGCCATTGCCGGTACGCACGGTAAAACCACAACAACCAGCCTGACTGCTTCTATTCTCGGCGCGGCAGGTCTTGACCCGACTTTCGTTATCGGCGGAAAGCTCAACGCAGCAGGTACCAACGCCCGTTTGGGTAAAGGCGAATACATCGTTGCCGAAGCCGACGAATCTGATGCCTCTTTCCTGCACCTGACCCCGATTATGTCCGTTGTGACCAATATCGATGAAGACCACATGGACACTTACGGCCACAGTGTTGAGAAGCTGCATCAGGCGTTTGTGGATTTTATCCACCGTATGCCGTTTTACGGCAAAGCGTTTTTGTGCATCGACAGCGAACACGTCCGCGCGATTTTGCCCAAAGTGAGCAAGCCTTATGCTACTTACGGCTTGGACGATACTGCCGATATCTACGCAACCGATATTGAAAACATCGGCGCGCAAATGAAATTTACCGTTCATGTTCAAATGAAAGGACATGAGCAAGAGCCGTTTGAAGTTGTTTTGAATATGCCCGGCCGCCACAACGTCCTCAATGCGTTGGCGGCTATCGGCGTTGCGCTGGAAGTTGGCGCATCGGTTGAAGCCATTCAAAAAGGTTTGCTCGGCTTTGAAGGTGTCGGCCGCCGTTTCCAAAAATATGGCGACATCAAATTGCCAAACGGCGGAACTGCGCTGCTGGTGGACGATTATGGTCACCATCCTGTCGAGATGGCGGCAACCCTTTCCGCTGCGCGCGGTGCATACCCTGAAAAACGCTTGGTCTTGGCTTTCCAACCGCACCGCTATACCCGCACACGTGATTTGTTCGAAGATTTCACCAAAGTCCTCAATACCGTCGATGCGCTGGTGTTGACCGAAGTTTATGCCGCAGGCGAAGAGCCGATTGCCGCAGCCGATTCCCGCGCTCTGGCACGCGCCATCCGAGTATTAGGCAAACTTGAGCCGATTTACTGTGAAAACGTTGCCGACCTGCCGCAAATGCTGTTGAATGTTTTGCAAGACGGCGATGTCGTGTTGAATATGGGTGCCGGCAGTATCAACCGCGTTCCGTCTGCATTGGTGGAATTGTCGAAACAATCATAATAAACAGGCATATTGGCCTTTGAGGACAGATAGGTCGTCTGAACAATATTCAGACGGCCTGTATCAGTATTTAAGAAAGTGGAAATTATGCAGAATTTTGGCAAAGTGGCCGTGTTGATGGGTGGCTTTTCCAGCGAGCGCGAAGTTTCGCTGGACAGCGGCGCCACTATTTTGGCTGCCTTGAAAAGCAAAGGTGTCGATGCCCATGCGTTCGACCCCAAAGAAACCCCGTTGTCTGAATTGAAAACACAAGGTTTTCAGACGGCCTTCAATATTCTGCACGGCACTTTCGGCGAAGATGGCGCGGTTCAAGGCGCGTTGGAACTGATGGGTATTCCTTACACCGGCAGCGGTGTGGCCGCCTCTGCGCTGGGTATGGACAAATACCGCTGCAAACTGATTTGGCAGGCCGTGGGCTTGCCTGTTCCTGAGTTTGCCGTATTGCATGACGACAGCGACTTTGATGCCGTTGAAGAAAAATTGGGCCTGCCGATGTTTGTGAAACCTGCCGCGGAAGGCAGTAGCGTCGGCGTGGTAAAAGTAAAAGAAAAAGGCCGTCTGAAAAGCGTTTACGAAGAATTGAAACACTTGCAGGGCGAAATCATTGCCGAACGCTTTATCGGCGGCGGCGAATATTCTTGTCCGGTATTGAACGGCAAAGGTCTGCCGAGCATTCATATTATTCCGGCTACCGAGTTTTACGACTACGAAGCCAAATACAACCGCGACGATACGGTTTATCAATGCCCGTCGGAAGATTTGAGCGAGGCGGAGGAAAACCTGATGCGAGAACTCGCTGTGCGTGGCGCGCAGGCGATTGGTGCGGACGGCTGTTCGCGCGTGGACTTTCTGAAAGATACGGACGGTAAACTGTATCTCTTGGAAATTAATACCTTGCCCGGTATGACCAGCCACAGTTTGGTGCCAAAATCTGCAGGCCATACCGGCGTAGATTTTGCTGATTTGTGTATTGAGATTTTGAAGACCGCTCATGTGGGATGATGCAGGCGCACTGGGTCGGCTGACCCGCCGGCTATTGGTGCTGATGACCTTTCTGTTGATAGGTTCGGGCATAGCTTGGCTTTACAATTCCAAATATTTCCCTGTGAAACAGATTGCCATTCAGGGCAAGCTGAAATATGCTTCCAGCAAAGAATTGCAAACTGTTGCAAGAGAGCATATCAGGGGTAATATGTTCCGCGCCGATATTGATTCGGCGCAGGCCGCTTTTCAGGAGCTGCCTTGGATTGACTCGGCAATGGTACGCCGCCGTTTTCCGGAAACTGTGGAAATTATCCTGACCGAGCGTGTGCCGGTTGCGCATTGGCGCGCTGGCGGCTTGGTGGACAGTAAGGGCAATGTGTTTGCCGCAAGCCTGAAACAGGACCTGCCTATATTTGAAGGGCAGCAGGGGACAGGCAAAGACATGGTCAAACATTATGCGGACTTTTCCGGTATTTTGAGCCCGTTGAAACTGACCATCAAAGAATTGATCTACACGCCGCGTTCGGCATGGCTGCTTGTATTGAATAACGGCATTACCGTGCGCTTGGGGCGTGAAAACGAAATCAAACGTTTGCAGCAGTTTGCCCAGATTTGGCCATCGCTGCTGCGTAAAAAACAAAGTCGTATCGAGTATGTCGATATGCGTTATAAGGATGGTTTTTCAGTCCGTTACAGGCCGTCTGAAAACCCTTCCGACAGTGAATAGCCGATTAGACGTGAAGCAATCTTGTTTCAAAAATAATCAAACCGTCAGTCAGACAACATAGCGAACGAGCAATTATGGAACAACAACAAAATAAATATATCAGTGCCTTAGACATTGGTACGTCCAAGGTCATCGCCTTAATCGGTGAGATTCGGGAAGATAACGAAATCCACATTGTTGGCTTGGGTCAAAGCCCTTCACGCGGCCTGCGTGCAGGTATGGTGACCAACATTGACGCCACTGCACAAGCCATTCGTCAGGCGGTAGAAGATGCCGAGCTGATGGCAGATACCAAAATTTCCCACGTCGTCACCGGTATTGCCGGTAACCATATCCGCAGTCTGAATTCACAAGGCGTGGTCAAAATTAAAGATGGCGAAGTATCGCAAGCCGACATCGATCGTGCCATCGAAACGGCCAAAGCCATCAATATTCCGCCTGATCACAATATCTTGCATACTGTGGTTCAAGAGTACATCATCGACAACCAACCCGGTGTGAAAGAGCCTATCGGCATGAGCGGCGTGCGTTTGGATACCCGTGTACACATCATCACCGGTGCGAATACTGCTTTGCAAAATATCCAAAAATGTATCCAACGTTGCGGCCTGCAAATGGATCAAATCATGCTTCAGCCTTTGGCAAGCGGTCACGCCGTTTTGACTGAAGACGAAAAAGATTTGGGCGTGTGCGTCATTGATATCGGTGGCGGTACAACCGACATCGCGGTTTATACCAATGGCGCAATCCGCCATACTGCGGTCATTCCCGTTGCCGGCGATTTGATTACCAAAGACTTGGCACAAGCCTTGCGTACGCCGCACACTGCAGCCGAGTACATCAAAATCCATTACGGTGCTGCCATTCCGACTATGGACGGCTTGGATGAAATGATTGAAGTTCCTAGCGTTGGCGACCGTCAATCACGTCAAATTTCACGCCGTGTATTGGCTGAAATCATCGGCCCGCGCGTAGAAGAGATTTTGGAATTGACGCTTAACGAATTGCGCCGCTCCGGCTTCCCTGAAGAAGTGCTGACTTCAGGTATCGTTTTGACCGGTGGTGCTTCTATGTTGACCGGTATTGTTGAGTTGGCGGAAGAAGTCTTCAACCTGCCGGCGCGTATCGGTGTTCCACAAGAAATGGGCGGCGTATCCGAGCGTATCCGCAATCCACGCTATTCAACCGCCATCGGTCTTTTGCAGGCGGCAAGGGGAGAGGAAGACGGCGCGCCGGTGACAGGTGCCATTGTGGTTCATGATCAGGCTGAAAAAATCAGTCTGTGGGCAAGACTGATGAAATTCGTTAAAGAAAATTTCTGATAAAAGTTTTCAGGGCAGGCGGTGTAGCAACCGTTTGTCCTGAATATTTAAGTGAGATTAAACGGTTTTAAATAATTGCTAAGTGAATAATTTAAAACTTGTATATTTTCTGTTAAAAAATGTAGTAAAAATATAACGCCGACAGCCGAATGGTAAGAAGATTTTTGCCAGTATCTGGATACTTCTTATATAATACGGATAATGAGTTATTTTTGAACCGTCCTTAATAAAGCGGGGCGCGGAGGATTATTGAATGGAATTTGTTTACGACGTAGCAGAATCAGCAACAAGCCCTGCTGTTATTAAAGTTATCGGTTTGGGTGGCGGTGGCTGTAATGCTATCAACAACATGGTTGCCAACACCATTCATGGTGTTGAGTTCATCAGTGCCAATACCGATGCGCAATCATTGGCTAAAAACAATGCGGCTAAACGCATTCAATTGGGTACAAACCTGACTCGAGGTTTGGGTGCCGGTGCAAATCCTGAAATCGGCCGCGCCGCTGCTCAAGAAGATCGCGAAGCCATCGAAGATGCCATCCGCGGTGCAAACATGCTGTTCATCACTACCGGTATGGGTGGTGGTACAGGTACCGGCTCTGCTCCTGTTGTGGCTGAAATCGCTAAAGAAATGGGTATCCTGACCGTTGCGGTTGTGACTCGTCCGTTTGCTTACGAAGGCAAACGCGTACATATCGCTCAAGCAGGTTTGGATCAGCTTAAAGAGCGCGTGGATTCCCTGATTATTATCCCGAATGACAAATTGATGACTGCTTTGGGCGAAGACGTGACCATGCGCGAAGCTTTCCGTGCGGCAGACAATGTACTGCGTGATGCGGTTGCCGGTATTTCTGAAGTGGTGACTTGCCCTAGCGACATGATCAACTTGGACTTCGCCGACGTGAAGACCGTGATGAGCAATCGCGGTATCGCCATGATGGGTTCAGGTTTTGCACAAGGTATCGACCGTGCTCGTTTGGCTACCGATCAAGCTATCTCCAGCCCGCTCTTGGATAACGTTACTTTGGATGGCGCACGCGGTGTATTGGTAAACATTACCACTGCTCCTGGTTGCTTGAAAATGTCTGAGTTCAACGAGATTATGCGTATTGTCAACCAAAATGCACACCCTGAAGTGGAATGCAAATTTGGTGCTGCCGAAGACGAGAGCATGAGCGAAGATGCTATCCGTATTACCATCATTGCTACCGGCTTGAAAGAAAACGGTACTGACAACCAACTGCGTGCTGCTGCCCGTACCCAACAATTGGTACGCGGTGCGGCAGAAGCGCCTCAAGCTCAAAGCCAAAGCAGTGCTGAAAGCTTGGTTCGTACCAACCGCAATATCCGTTCTATGAATCTGACTGCGGCTGATTTCAGCAACCAGTCTGTACTGGATGACTTTGAAATTCCGGCTATCTTACGCCGTCAGCAACATACTTCTGATAAATAATCAGGATAATGTATGAAAAGACCTGCTTTTAAGGCAGGTCTTTTTTATTAGCAAAATAAACTTAAGGCCGTCTGAAAATTTTCAGACGGCCTTAAGTTTTCAAATAAAGCAAATAACAAACTTACCCTTTATTTAGGATTTGTTTGTTTTCGCCCTCGCGACGCAACTCTTTGGGCAAGACAAATACAATGCTTTCTTCTGCGCCTTCTCCTTCACGTATGGTCTCATGTCCCCAATCTTGAATGGTTTGTAAGACTTCTCGGACCAATACTTCGGGCGCAGATGCACCGGCAGTGACACCGACCTTGGTTTTGTTTTCAAACCATTCTTTTTTCAGATAGGAGGCATTATCGACCATATAGGCATCAACTCCGCGTAATGCGGCTACTTCACGCAAGCGGTTGCTGTTGGAAGAGTTGGGCGAGCCGACAACAATCACGAGATCGCATTCTTCCGCCAATTCTTTAACAGCGGTTTGGCGGTTGGTTGTGGCGTAGCAGATGTCTTCTTTGTGCGGATTACGGATATTGGGGAAGCGTTGGTTTAAAGCTGCAATGATGTCTTTGGTTTCGTCTACCGATAAAGTGGTTTGGCTGACGTAGGCAAGTTTGTCAGGATTTTTGATGTTCAGTCCGGCTACATCTTCCACTGTCTCAACCAGAAACATTTTACCCGGAGGTAATTGTCCCATTGTGCCTTCCACTTCGACATGGCCTTTGTGGCCGATCATGATAATTTCGTAATCTTGCTCATCAAGGCGGGCTACTTCTTTATGGACTTTGGTTACCAGAGGGCAGGTGGCATCAAAAACGCGGAAACCACGTTGTGCAGCTTCTTCCTGTACGGCTTTGGATACGCCGTGAGCCGAGTAAATCAGCGTTGCACCCTTGGGTACATCCGCCAAGTCATCGACAAAGACGGCACCTTTTGCCCGCAGATTGTCCACGACGAATTTGTTGTGAACGACCTCATGGCGGACGTAAATGGGTGCGCCGTATTCTTCGAGTGCACGTTCAACAATACTGATGGCACGGTCAACGCCGGCACAGAAGCCGCGGGGATTGGCAAGGATAATGGTTTTTTGAGTCATGTGTGTTCCGTTTTCAGACGGCCTTTGTGTCGTTTGAAGGTGTTTTTTTGTGCAGCAAACCATCTAATACCAAGCAAACTGCGCCAACGCAGATAAAGCTGTCGGCAATGTTAAATGCGGGGTAGAACCAGTTTTGCCAATAGAAAAGCAGAAAATCGACAACGTGGCCGTGAATCAGACGGTCAACCACATTGCCAATCGCGCCGCCGATAATCATGGCAGCCCCCAGTTTACCCCAGCGGCCAAACTCATCGCGCCAGATGGCACGGGCCAAATACAGGCTGATAACGACGGCCAGACCTAAAAAGAAGAATTTTTGCCAGCCGCCTTGGTCGGCCAAAAAGCTGAAAGCCGCGCCTGGATTATAGGCAAGCGTCAGGTCAAAAAAGTCTGGAATGATATTGAGGCGTTCGCCTTCGGTAAAGTGTTTCAAGATTTCCCATTTGCTCAGTTGGTCAAGAATGATGGCAACGAGGGAAAGTAAGAAAAAGGGCGTTTTTGCAGAAGAGGATGAACTCATGTTTTCAGACGGTTTATGTAATAAAGGGCTTATTTTACCTGAAAGCAGGCAGGAAGTGTTTGCGATGGCATCGACGTTAAGGCCGTCTGAAAATAGAAACGCCGCCACTTGAATGTATCAAAGGGCGGCGTGGTAAGTATATGCAGGCTTATTGGTTTTTAAGCAATGGGAAGCCCAGTTTCTCGCGGCTTTCAACGAATTTTTGAGCAACGATACGGCTCAGTGCACGAATGCGGCCGATGTAGGTTGCGCGTTCGGTAACGGAAATGGCGCCGCGTGCATCCAATAGGTTGAACGTGTGGCCGGCTTTGAGTACAAGTTCGTAAGCAGGCAGGGCAAGACTGGTGTCTTCAACGGCAAGCAGGCGTTTGGCTTGTTCTTCATAGTCGTTGAATTGGCGCAAGAGCCAATCGGCATCGCTGTATTCGAAGTTGTAGGTGGATTGTTCGACTTCGTTTTGATGATAAACGTCGCCGTAAGTGACGATGTTGCCATCAAGGGTTTTTGCCCAAACGAGATCATACACATTTTCCACGCCTTGCAGATACATGGCGAGACGCTCGATACCGTAGGTGATTTCACCAAGTACAGGGGAGCAGTCGATACCGCCGACTTGTTGGAAGTAGGTGAATTGGGTTACTTCCATGCCGTTGAGCCAAACTTCCCAACCCAAACCCCAAGCGCCGAGAGTAGGGTTTTCCCAGTCGTCTTCGACAAAACGGATGTCGTGTACTTTAGGGTCGATACCCAATTCGCGCAGTGAGTCGAGGTAGAGGTCTTGAATATTGGCGGGAGCTGGTTTGAGCGCAACTTGGAATTGATAGTAGTGTTGCAAGCGGTTGGGGTTGTCGCCGTAGCGGCCGTCTTTGGGGCGGCGGCTGGGTTGAACGTAAGCGGCAAACCAAGGCTCTGGGCCTAACGCGCGCAGACAAGTGGCAGGATGGGAAGTACCGGCACCGACTTCCATATCGAAAGGTTGGATAACGGTGCAGCCTTTGTCTGCCCAGTAGTTTTGTAATTTGAAAATAATTTGTTGGAAGGTGAGCATGGTGGATGGAATAGGTTGGAATAAAGAGGGTATTTTACTGTTTTGAGCTTGTTTTGGATAGGCTGAAGGAAGCGGCGTAGGTTATTTACCGTTCAATAGGTCTGAAAAAGGGTCGTCTTCTGAAGAAACAGTGTATTTTTCTTGTGCCCATTCGCCTAAATCAATGAGTTTACACCGTTTGCTGCAGAAAGGGCGGTAGGGGCTGTCGGTGTTCCAAACGACTTCTTTGTGGCAGGTCGGACATTTTACAACAGGAGCAGTCATGCAGTTTCTTTCAGAGTTTGTGCAATGGATTGATAGTATTGATGCAAGCGGGCAACCTTGATTTTTGCTTCTTCCATGCTATGCGCATTGTCCAATACATCGTTGGTATGAAGCAGTCTGTCAGATCGAGAAGCTTGAGTGGCCATGATTTGACGCGTTTGTTCTTCTGAAAAACCATTGCGTTGGTGTACGCGTTCGATTTGGACGGACTCCGGAACATCTACAACCAAAATGCGGTCAGTCTCCGCTTTAAATGCCGGATTCTCAATTAAAAGCGGTACATCGACAATGCCGTAGGCAGAGGAAGCAAGTTTTTGTTTCTGCTGTTGGATTTTGTTTAAGATTAACGGCAGAAGCAGATTTTCCAGTTGTTTTTTTGATTGAGGCCGTCTGAAAACTTCTTCCCGTAAAGCCATACGATTCAGACGGCCTTCACTGTCAAAAACCTCATCGCCGAAAAGTTGGCGGATGGCTGGAAGGGCTTCGCCGTTTTCAGCAGTCAGTGAACGGCTGATGGCATCGGCATCAATAATGGGTACGCCAAGCTCGGCAAACATTTGGGCAATAGATGATTTGCCGCTGCCAATACCGCCGGTCAAGCCTATCCATAATGTCATTATCGGAATCCTGATTGTATGAGCCACCATTGTACCAGTTGGGTAATAGGTGTATTGGCAACCAAAATAATCCATCCTGCCACAGCAAGGCTGGGACCAAAAGCAAAATATTGACCTTTGCCGACGCGGGCAATGAGTGCGCCCACCAGTCCGACCAAGGCAGCCATGAAGATCAGAACAGGCAAGATACCTACGCCCAGCCATGCACCGAGCGCGGCCAAAAGTTTGAAGTCGCCATTGCCCATGCCGATTTTACCGGTCAGAAGTTTATAGACGGCGCATAAAGTATAAAGGCTCATATAGCCTGCGATTGCGCCTAAAACGGCTGAATGCAGGGGAACGAATGTGTCATTCAGATTAAACAGCAGGCCGATCCAGATTAGGGGCTGAGTCAGGCTGTCGGGCAAATATTGCGTATCGGCATCGATAAAGGTCAGTGCAATCAGTATGGCAGTCAGAATTAATCCGCCAATAGTCGCCCATGACCAGCCGTATTGCCACGCGACAATACCGAATAAGACACCTGTCAGCAGCTCAATCAGCGGATAGCGTATGCCGATCGCGGTTTTGCAGGAGTGACATTTTCCTCTCAGGAAAACATAGCTGAGGATAGGGATGTTTTGCCAAAGTTTGATTGGGCTTTTGCATTTGGGGCAGCGTGAATCCGGTTTACGCAGATTAAATGGCTGTGTTTCTTCGTCTGTCAGCTCGATGCCCAAATGCTCTTTAGAAAATTGTGTCCATTCGCGTTCCATCATTATCGGCGTGCGATAAATAACAACGTTTAGAAAGCTGCCAATCAGTAATCCCAAAATAACGGCTAAAGGAATAGCGAATGGCGCAAGAACGGAGAGGGTGTCGATGGCGGAGTAAATACTATCAAACATATCAACCTACGACATTACCCAAGTTAAACAGCGGCAGATACATGGCAATCAGCAAGATACCGATGAGCGAACCCAATACCACCATGATGATAGGCTCCATCAAGTGAGACAATCGGGAGACGGAGTTGTCTACTTCATCTTCGTAGAATTCGGCTGCTTTGTTCAGCATATCATCCAAAGAGCCTGACTCTTCGCCGATGGCCGCCATTTGGATCACCATGTTGGGGAACATATCCGTACTTTGCATACTGGATGTCAGCGACAGACCTTGGGTTACCTTGGCGCGGATGTCTTGAGTAGCTTCTTCATAGAGAATATTGCCGGATGCGCCTGCAACTGAATCTAATACTTCCACTAAAGGAACGCCGGCGGCGAAGAGGGTGGAAGTCGTACGCGCCCAACGGGCGATGGTCGCTTTTCGGACAATGGTGCCAAAAACAGGCAGTCTCAAAATCAGAGCATCGATTCGTTTTTGGAAGGTAGGCGATTTTTCATGGAGTTTGTACAGGCCGAAGGCGGAAACAATCAAAAGGATGATCATAATCCAGCCGTAGTCGACGAATAAATCAGACAAGCTCATGACGAGTTGGGTAAGGCTTGGCAGCTCTGCACCCATATTGGCATAAACTTCTTTAAAGGCAGGCAGTACAAACATCATCATGATGAAGATAAGCGCAATCGCCACCACGATAATGGCAATCGGGTAGGTCAATGCGGTTTTGACTTTTTTCTTAATGGCTTGGGTTTTTTCTTTATAGACAGCCAGTTTGTCCAATAGGCTTTCCAGTACGCCGCCGGACTCGCCTGCGCTGACCAGATTGCAATAGAAACGGTCGAAATATTTTGGATATTTGGAGAACGATTTACCCAATGCGCTACCTTGTTCGACATCAGAGCGAACCTGCATCAGCATTTCGGTCATGCTCGGATTGGAGTGGCCGCGCGCAACGATTTCAAAAGCCTGCATCAGCGGCAAGCCTGCCTTCATCATTGTTGCCAGTTGGCGGGTGAACACTGTAATGTCTTCTTGGGTAATACGGCGTTTGCGTGCGGTTTTAACTTTGCTGATACGCAAAGTACGAATGCCTCTGCGTTGGAGTTTCTTGCGTGCTTCTTCTTCGTCTTTGGCAACTACTTCACCACGGACAAGACGTTCGGTCTCGGTATTTTTTCCTTCAAATGTAAAACGCTTGCCTTTGCTTCTTGAGCCGAACAGACTTCTTTTTTGCTCTGCTTGAGCCATGAGTTATCCCTTGTTAGTAAGAAATAAAGCGGACTGTTTCCCCGTGCCGCTTTATTTTAATTTTCGAAAATATGGCAGTTTAGTCATTGGTATGGGCAGTCACTTCTTCCAACGAAGTCAGGCCCTGCATGACTTTCATGAGACCGGCTCGACGCAAGTCTACCATGCCTTCCTGATAGGCCATGTTCATGATATCAACTTCTGTACCGTTGTTCATAATGACTTTTTGCATTTCATCGCTGACCGGCATGACTTCATAAATACCGACGCGGCCTTTAAAGCCTTTGCCGCGGCAGCTGTCGCAGCCAACCGGGCGGTAGAGCTTCCAATCTTGAGCCAAGTCCGCATCGGTAAAGCCGGCTTTTTTCAATGCCGGAACCGGCGGGCGTTCAACTTCGTGTTTGCAGTTCGGACACAGTCTGCGCAACAGCCTTTGCGCCATAATTAGGCTGACCGAGCTGGCGATGTTGAAAGGCGCGACACCCATGTTCAAAAGGCGGGACAGCGTGGCCGGTGCATTATTGGTATGCAGGGTAGAGAAAACCATGTGGCCGGTTTGGGCGGCTTTAATGGCGATGTCGGCGGTTTCCAAGTCACGAATCTCACCGACCATAATAATATCAGGATCTTGACGTAAGAAGGATCGGAGTGCGGCAGCAAACGTCAGGCCTTGTTTTTCATTGACGTTGACTTGGTTGACGCCCGGCAGGTTAATCTCGGCCGGATCTTCTGCCGTCGAAATGTTCACATCTTCCGTGTTCAAAATGCTCAGGCAGGTATAGAGCGAAACGGTTTTGCCCGAACCTGTCGGACCGGTAACCAATACCATGCCGTAAGGGCGGTTGATGGCCTCAAGCAACATTTCTTTTTGGAAAGGCTCTAAACCGAGCTGGTCGATATTGAGCGATGTACCATCGGAATTTAGGATACGCATCACCACTTTTTCGCCGAACAATGTCGGCAATGTGCTGACACGGAAGTCAATCGGACGGCCGTGTTTATGGAAGGCAATTTGAATTCTGCCGTCTTGCGGAATACGTTTTTCGGAAATATCCAAACGCGCCATCACTTTGATACGCGATGCCAACTGGCCGCGCACGGCGACAGGCGGCTGTACGACTTCACGCAATTGTCCGTCCACGCGGAAACGGACGCGCGCCATTTGCTCGTAGAATTCAAAGTGGATGTCCGATGCGCCAGCGTTCAGGGCATCGGATAAGGTTTTGTGGATGAAACGGGGGATAGGGCCGTCTTCAGCCTCTTCATTATCGATATAAAGCGATTGCGATTGCTGCGTTGCTTCATGTTCGTCGTTGATTTCTTTCAGAATGGTTGTCGAACGTTGACCCAGCCATTCCAGCAATGAGCTGAGCTGGTCATCGGGAACCACTACCAAATCGACACTTAAACCTGAAGCAAAAGCGATTTTTTGAAAGTTTTGGATTTGGGTCGGATCGGATACGGCGAAATAAACCTTGCGTCCGCGTTTGAAAATCGGAATGCAACGGTTTTGCACCATTTGCTCTTCCGTCAGAATGTCGCTGACTACATTATTGCGCGGGTAGTAGCGCAAATCCAAAAGGGGATAACTGAATACGCGCGCGACTAACTCTCCCAGAGCTTTAGGGGAGATGATGCCGTCTGAAAACAGGTTGGGCAGGATTTCTTTGCCCGATTGTAAAAGGCTGTTGTAATGTTCTGCTTGTTGATTTGAGATGGTTTGGCTTTGAACCAAAACACGCAATAATCCGACACTCATTTTATTTTCCGTTTCTTGTGCAGTTTTCCCTTTAATTTAGAGGAAAGCCGTATTATTTTATCATTATTATGATTAAAGCATATATTCAATTATGCAAATCTGCTTAAGTTGCAAAGATATGCTTCTGCTTTAATTGTATTTTTATTTTGGACGGCCATTATAAAGCAAGGAGAATAGGCGTTAAACTCGATATTTTGGGATTATGATGAAAAAACAACAATTTTGTCGTATGAATCCGATCAATAACGAAATTATATTTCATGTTGTTATCCCTTGTTGGGAGACGGCGGAAAAGGTTGTTTTGATGGACAGACGGTTAGAATTTGAAATATGAAAAGGCCGTCTGAAAAGAGGAAACACATAATTTCAGACGGCCTCTGTTTTTGATTCTCTTATCCGTAAATCTTGGTTCGGATTTCGACGAGGGCATTGATTGCCAAAGTGCTGTTTACAGCTTCTGACAGATCGGACTGGGCGAACAAATTTTCTACTTCGTTAATCAATGTTTCTGCACGCGCCAACAGTTCATCGTAAGGAAAAGAACCACGCTTTATGGACAGCAATTCGTCACGATTGGGACGGCGTGGACGAATTTCGCCATGAAGGGCAATATCGCGCGCGGTTTCAAGCAGGCGGAAGGTGTGCATCATATTTTTTGCATCGTAACCTTGACCGTGCGCCTGCGTGCCTTGATAGCGTGTTTCGTTGCGTTCTACCAGCCATTGTTGATAAGAGGCATATTCGCGGCAGTAGCTGCTGTATCCGTCTTGGTTGAAGGACAGATGGGCAAGCGGTGTTTCGCCTTCTGGAATAGTGCTGAGTGACAGCGTTGTGGCTTCGGGTTTGGGTGCAATACCGTGGTAGCCCATCGTGCCGTCGGCATCGTAAAACAGTGCATAAAGTTCTCGGGCGTGGGCTATTTTGATTAAGCCTACACACCTTTGTTCCATTCCACGTTGTGTAAGCCAGTACTGCAACGGTACGGTTTGCCTGCCTTCTATGATGTGGCAGAAATCAAGGATGCTTTTCTTTTCAGACGGCATCGGATTGCTGATTTTTTTATTCAATCCCCGTGCTTTTTTGATTTGTCCGTAGGCATAGCCTGCAAAACTTTGCTGGCAGGTTTTAGAGATAAACCATTCGGTTTTGAACGCATCCATCAATGGCGAACGGTATCGCACACAGTCGGAAGGGGAAGCCAGCAGCTCCAGCGTGTTCGGATTGCTTTGCAGCAGCAATTCAATAAACCGTCCCAGTTCGTAATACACAATATCGTTGGTCTCATTGCTGATTTGTGGGATGTATTCCATGCCGTAAAACATGGATTTGGGCAGGTAAAACACGCCTTTGATGTCGGTATCGGACTCGGGCGTTGCCAAACCGTAGGCGCGGCTGCCGGACACGGCTTCAAGCAGAATCAGGTTTTGCGTGTACAAGTCTTCGAGGGTCAGCATATTCAGACGGCCTTTTACGGATAAATGGTTGCCAAGGTCGAGCGGAACAATTCGTTCAAAGGCCCGCTATCGGCAGGTTCGGCAGCAGTGGCGGACAAGGCAGAAACTTCGTTATATAGGTCAACAGTCAGCTTTTGCAGCTCTGGAGATAATGTGTGCAGATAACTTTCGTTCTGCTCCGCTTTTAATGCAACCAGATCAGTAATTTGGGTAGCACAATCTGTCTGCCACTCATTCATCAACTCAACCAAAGTCATTGGCGGAATACCGCCTTGTTTCACTGCCCAGCGTGCCGCCAATAAAGGGCGCAAGACGTAAAACCATTTCTTCAATTTAATCGGCTGCGTCAAATCCATTGCTTTCAAAGCATTGCCGGCGATACCGCGATAATGGTGCAACAACGCGGCGGCTTGGACGTATTGGGGCGCAAGTTCGTTTAGATGGTCTGTGAATGCCTCATCTTGTGTATAAACAATCGGCGAACGCAACCATTCCAGCAATACGGCATTGCTTTTTCTCAACAGGCGCAAAGCCTTGCGGATGTCCCAGCCGCCTACGTCAAACCATTGGTTTTCAATAAATTCAAACGTATCTTTTGCTTCATCGATTTGCAGATAATGTTCTTGCGGGCGGATATAAACGGCGCGAACGTCATAATCGCTGTCGGGCGAAGCAAAGCCCCATGCACGGCTTCCGCTCTCCGCTGCCAGCAGAAAATGCAGTGGTTCGGCAAGTGAAATTTGAGTCAGTTTTTCTTGAATAGTTTGTTTCATTACGTTTTCCTTATTTTTGCAGAAAGGCCGTCTGAAACTGAGTAATCAGGTTTCAGACGGCCTTTTAGCTATTTAAATCCGATAGGATTGATTAGGCTTTGTTTTTCAGACGGCCATGCAATTCCTGTACGCTGTACACGCCCAAGTGTTCGCGGCTTTTTGCGCCTTCGCTCATGGCTTCGCCGCCGGCGATGGTGGTGTATTGCGGTACGCGTTGGGTGAGGGAAGTGCGGCGGATGCTGTGGCTGTCGGTAACAGATTGTACTGTGCTGCCGACGGTGTTGACCACCAGTGCGATTTCGCCGTTTTTAATTGCGTCCACGATGTGTGGGCGGCCTTCCTGCACTTTGTTGACCGCTTGCACGATGATGCCGTGTTCTTTCAAGTATTCGGCGGTACCGCGTGTGGCGCAGACACCGTAGCCGAGTGCTTGGAAGTTTTGTGCGGTTTTGACGATGAGCGGTTTATCTTCGTCGCGTACGGCGAGGAACACTTTGCCTGTTGTGCTCAAGCGTTCGCCTGCGCCGAGTTGGGCTTTGAAGTAGGCTTCGCCGAAGCTTGCGCCTACGCCCATGACTTCGCCGGTAGAGCGCATTTCAGGGCCGAGAATGGTGTCCACCCCCGGGAATTTGATGAATGGGAACACGGCTTCTTTAACGGCGTAGAAGTCTGGGATGACTTCTTTTTCTACGCCTTGCTCTTTCAGCGAAATACCTGCCATCACGCGAGCGCCAACTTTGGCGAGCGGTACACCGGTGGCTTTGGATACGAACGGTACGGTACGGCTGGCGCGTGGGTTCACTTCCAGTACGAAGACCACGCCGTCTTGTACGGCAAACTGTACGTTCATCAAGCCGACCACGCCCAGTGCGTATGCCATGGCTTTGGTTTGACGGCGGATTTCGTCTTGAATTTCTTCGTCCAATGAGTATGGAGGCAATGAGCAGCCGGAGTCGCCGGAGTGGATACCTGCTTGTTCGACGTGTTGCATGATACCGCCGATCACGACATCTTGGCCGTCTGAAACGCAGTCTACATCCACTTCGATGGCGTTGTTCAAGAAGAAGTCGAGCAATACGGGGCTGTCTTCGGAAACTTGTACGGCTTCGCGCATGTATTTTTGCAACTCTTCGGCAGAGTGAACAATCTGCATGGCGCGGCCGCCGAGTACGTAAGAAGGACGGACAACCAACGGATAACCGATTTCTTCGGCTTTAACGAGGGCTTCTTCTTCGTTGTGGGCGATGCGGTTAGGCGGTTGACGCAGGCCTAAGTCGTTCAACACTTTTTGGAAACGTTCGCGGTCTTCGGCGGCGTCGATACTGTCGGCGGATGTGCCGATGATGTTTACGCCGTTTTCAACCAATGCGTTGGCGAGTTTGAGCGGGGTTTGACCACCGTAATGCACAATCACGCCCCACGGGTTTTCGGTGCGGACGATTTCCAACACGTCTTCCAGCGTCAGCGGCTCGAAATAGAGGCGGTCGCTGGTGTCGAAGTCGGTGGACACGGGTTCGGGGGTGCAGTTGACCATAATCGGTTCAAAGCCCGATTCGCGCAGGGCGAGCGCGGCGTGAACGCAGCAGTAGTCAAACTCGATGCCCTGACCGATGCGGTTCGGGCCGCCGCCGAGAATCATCACTTTTTTACGGTCGGAAGGACGCGCTTCGCATTCCTCTTCGTAAGTAGAGTAGAGATAGGCGGTTTCGGTGGCAAACTCGGCGGCGCAGGTGTCGACGCGTTTGTAAACCGGATGCAGGTTCAGCGCGTAGCGGTGTTCGCGGACTTCTTTTTCGCTTACGTTCAATAATTGTGCCAAACGCTTGTCAGAGAAGCCTTTGCGTTTCAGACGGCGTAAAGCGGCATAATCCAAGTCTTGTAATTGGCCGTCTGAAACTGATTTTTCTTCTTTCACCAAGTCTTCGATTTGTGCCAAGAACCAAGGATCGATGGCGCAGATTTCGTGGATTTCTTCCAGCGTGAAGCCTGCACGGAACGCATCGGCTACAAACAGCATACGTTCGGGGCCGGGGTTCGCCAGTTCGCGGCGGATTTCCGCTTTGTCTTCGCTGCGCGGATTGAAGCCGCACAAGCCTGTTTCCAAACCGCGCAAGGCTTTTTGGAAGCTTTCTTGAATGGTACGGCCCATCGCCATCACTTCGCCCACCGATTTCATCTGCGTGGTCAGGCGGTCGTCTGCGGCAGGGAATTTTTCAAATGCGAAACGCGGGATTTTGGTTACCACATAGTCGATGGAAGGCTCGAACGACGCAGGCGTGCGGCCACCTGTAATATCGTTGCGCAACTCGTCCAGCGTAAAGCCGACAGCCAGCTTCGCCGCCACCTTCGCAATCGGGAAGCCCGTCGCTTTGGAAGCCAGCGCGGACGAACGGCTCACGCGCGGGTTCATCTCAATCACAATCATCTCGCCGTTTTCAGGGTTTACCGCAAACTGAACGTTCGAGCCGCCCGTGTCCACGCCGATTTCGCGCAACACTGCCAACGAAGCATTACGCATGATTTGGTATTCTTTGTCGGTCAATGTTTGTGCAGGCGCAACAGTGATGGAGTCGCCGGTATGCACGCCCATAGGGTCGAAGTTTTCAATCGAGCAGATAATGATGCAGTTGTCGTTTTTATCGCGTACAACTTCCATCTCGTACTCTTTCCAGCCGAGAACGGACTGCTCAATCAGCAACTCATGCGTAGGTGACGCATCAAAACCGCGTTCGCAAATCGCCAGAAACTCGTCTTTATTGTAGGCAATGCCGCCGCCCGAACCGCCCATGGTGAAAGACGGACGAATCAGCGTCGGGAAGCCGACCTGTTCCTGTGCCGCCAAGGCTTCGTTCATGGTGTGGCAGACAAAAGATTTCGGGCAGGAGAGACCGATTTTTTCCATCGCTTCTTTAAAGCGGCCGCGGTCTTCCGCCTTGTCGATGGCATCTTCCGTCGCACCAATCAGCTCGACATTGTATTTCGCCAGCACGCCGTTGCGCGCCAAATCCAGCGCACAGTTCAGCGCAGTCTGGCCGCCCATGGTAGGCAGAATCGCGTCAGGACGCTCTTTAGCAATAATTTTTTCCACCGTCTGCCACATAATCGGCTCGATGTAGGTAACATCCGCCATTTCAGGGTCGGTCATGATGGTGGCGGGGTTGGAATTCACCAGAATGACTTTATAGCCTTCTTCACGCAAAGCCTTACAGGCCTGTGCGCCCGAATAGTCAAATTCGCAGGCCTGACCGATAACGATAGGGCCGGCGCCGATGATAAGGATAGATTTTAGGTCGGTACGTTTAGGCATTTTTACTTTCTCACAAGATATTCAGGTTTTTAAATTTCATTATTGAGCAACTATTTCATAACCAAGAGTCTGCTTAACATGTTCAATAAAATTGTCAATACTATCTTTTCTCCATTGGGAACAAACTGATATTTGTTCACCATTTTTTAATTGAATGATTTCTTTATCCTTAATATAAAATCTACCTTCTTTTTGATAATCTTTAAGCTCGCTAAATATATTCAATACACCATTTGAGCCTTGTAATTTTTTAGGGAAAATTTGACTCAATTGGGTAAAGTTGGTTTCTGGGTTGTCTTTGCAATATTTTTTAACAACTTCCAAAACCAAACGGCCTTTTGTTAGGTTAGATTCACCATTAAATATATATTTTGTATAATCTCTGCTGTTAAATTCACGTTTTATTTCTTGATCTGAATTTTTCTTTTCTTTGATTTTTAGCTGATATTCTTCGGTCTCTTTAACAGGAATGATAGTATCTACATCCCAAATCAGGTCATTGTTTATTTCATATTGAGTAATCTTGATACATTTGATATCCAAGCCCTGCTCATTTAACCATAATACAGAATTGGTTAATTCTCTAGAGAAGTCTTGATTGACCAGAATAATTCTAATGTTATCAAAATCTAATTTGTCGATTTCTTGGTCTAAGAAATAGGTAATATCTTCCTCTGCATTTCCCTGTGCGTAATCTTGGTAATGCCTTATAACGTCTTGGATACTAAATAGCCTAATCATTGAGGCATAGCGGATGGCTTGTAAGTCCATGTGGAAACCGTCGTCATTCCGCTTCAGTTCTATTACAACCAGTTTCCCAGATTTATCCAGTGCTAATAAATCTAACCGTTTCTTAGAATCTTCACATGGGGACAGTTCTTCGCTGATAATAAGTAAATCTTCGCCTAAAATTTTAGGATTGGATTTAATAATGTTCTGTACATCCCGCTCTTTTATGTGATTGTCTTTGAATGCTATTAAATTCTGTACAGTAGCAGTTTGATCAATTTTATTAATTTTAAAGATGCTCATATGGTTAATTTCGTTCCGCTGTTTTAGTGTTGTTCTATTATCTGTAGTAAGCGTAGCAAGCCCCGTAGCCCGCATGTAGGGTGTGTGCGGTACGCACGCACGCGTTCTCCATTTTCCCTGCAACCTCAACCCACCGCGTGCGTACCTTGCGGCACACACCCTACCGACGGGTTCAAAGGTCGTCTGAAAAAACGCTCGCGGCGTTTGTTCCATATGCCTTGCGATAAAGGCCGCCTGAAAAATTCCTGCTGTTGATATTTCGGGCATTCTTTTTCAGACGACCTTTTGCGTTTTTATGTTGCACAGGCCGTCTGAAAACTTCCTTAAAAACTAGTGACAAACGTAATCAAACCCAAAATGATACCGGGGGCGTTTGCCAGTATGATGGGGTAGTCGCGTTTTTCTTTCAAAAAGCCGTAGGCAAACCATAATGTGCAGTTGATGGCGGCGACGAGGGGTTGCAACGGCGAGCCGGGGTTGCCGGCAAGGTTGTTTTGGATTTGCGGGATATAAGAAACGTACATACCGACGGCGGCCAGGGTGGCGACTACGGAGAGGATGCGCATTTGTTTTTCAGTCATGGGAGTTTCCTTTCTGACTTGAGTTACAGGGTTTTGAACTGCTTGATTTTCAGACGGCCTGCCGGATTTGACGGCCGTCTGAAAAATTCGCTTTATTGCTTCGCCGCTTTCATATTGTCAATGAATTTGTCGAACAGATAGCCGACATCCTGCGGGCCGGGGCTGGCTTCGGGGTGGCCTTGGAAGCAGAATACAGGTTTGTCTGTCAGCTCGATGCCTTGCAAGGTGTTGTCAAACAAGGATTTGTGGGTAATCCGTGCGTTGGCGGGCAGGGTGTCGGCATCGACGGCGAAACCGTGGTTTTGGCTGGTAATGACGACTTTGCCGCTGTCCAAATCTTGTACTGGATGGTTGGCACCGTGATGGCTGAAGCGCATTTTCAGGGTTTTGGCGCCGATGGCGAGGCTGATCAGCTGGTGTCCCAAACAAATGCCGAAAATCGGTTTGCCGCTTTCCATCAGTTTTTGTACGGCTTTGATGGCGTAGTCGCAAGGCTCGGGGTCGCCGGGGCCGTTGGACAGGAATACGCCGTCAGGATTGAGTGCCAATACTTCTTCCGCGCTGGTTTGTGCGGGAACGACGGTCAGGCGGCAGCCGCGTGAGGCGAGCATGCGCAGGATGTTGGTTTTGACGCCGAAATCGTAGGCGACGACGTGGTAAGGCTGTTCGGAAGGGGTAACGAAACCTTTGCCCAATTCCCATTCGCCTTCGGTCCATTCGTAAGTTTCTGTGCAGGAAACTTCTTTTGCCAAATCTTTGCCGACCATGCTGCCGAATGCGGCAATCAGTTCTTGTGCTTTTTCAACGGTGGCATCTGCACCGGTCAAGATTGCACCGCCTTGTGAACCTTTTTCACGCAACAGGGTGGTCAGGCGGCGGGTGTCGATATCTGCGATGGCGACGGTTTTGTTGCGTACCAAATAGTCGTGCAGGCTTTCGGAGGCGCGGAAGTTGCTGTGCAAGAGCGGCAGGTCGCGGATAATCAAGCCTGCGGCATAAACGCTGCGGCTTTCTTCATCTTCGGCGTTGGTGCCGGTATTGCCGATGTGGGGGTAGGTGAGGGTAACGATTTGTTTGCAGTAGGAAGGGTCGGTCAGGATTTCCTGATAGCCGGTCATGGAAGTGTTGAACACGACTTCGCCGGAAGTCGAACCTTCGTAACCGATTGATGTGCCGTGAAATACGCTGCCGTCAGCGAGAACGAGAAGAGCCGGAGTGGTCATGATGGAATCCTGTTTGCCTGATGATGGTCGGTTCGAAAAAATGGGTCGGGCCGTCTGAAAAATAAAATTGTTTACAAAAAAGACAGCCTTCGGAAATCTCGGCTAAAAAAAAACACGCTCCGCAGCTTTGATTTTGCTGTGTAACGTGCTTTTTCAGACATAGCGGTCTATGCCGTAGAAGCAGTGTATTTTAAGTCAAAGTAATAGGAATTTCAAGCGTAGAGCCAATAATCGATAATTTAAAAACGTTTTATCTTTACGGTACAGTCCCTTGCTTTTGGAATGCCTGATGAATAAGGTTGAACTAAATATTCAGTCAGGCCGTCTGAAAACTGAGCAGGCAGATTGTTTCATTTTTGTTGTGCTTGAAATGCGCGCTTAGGGAAATTCAGCCGAATCAAACATGAAACAGGCTGTTTATGCTAAAATCGTAGCCCCATAAAAAATAAAAACAACGTCATTTTTAACTGAGATTATCCGATGAAAAAAGAACACATTATGCAAAACGCTCCATCAGGCCGCCATCGCCTCATTCATGCAAGCATCGCTTCCGCTTTAGCCCTCATTAGCTTTTCCGTTCAGGCAAATCCCCAGCAATCTAAAGAAAAGAATGGTTTTGCCGAAATTCCGTTTTACCTGAAAAACGTAAACGAGCCTATTGGCCAGCCCAGAGTCAAACACAATATTATGTTTTTGATTGATGACTCGGGCAGTATGTTGGCTGATGCTAAGGGTGAATATCATGTAGATGATAAGAATAGAAAAATCAATATTGCAAAATCGGCATTAAAGAAGATTTTGGAGCGGTATAAAGATCAGTTTAACTGGGGCTTGCAGACTTTACATAATAATCCTCGGTATTGGAAATGGGATGAGGAAAAAAGGAAAAAGGATAATGCTCTTTACGCATATGCAGAATTGTCTAGCCCCGACGATGACAAAGGCGATATGAAGGATTCTGATGGCTTTACGGATGGTTCTGCCGGTCGAAACTGGGAATATGTCAGGAAAAAGGTAGACGAGATGTTGGCTTACCAAGCTACGCCGACAACGCGCCGTTATTATGAAGTTGTCAAAAATTTCGTTATTCCAAATATTAAATACCGTTGTCAAAAATCCTATGTTGTCGTGGTTTCTGATGGCGATGCCAATATGAGTTGTAGCAATCAGGCCTCTGGAGAAGACCCACGTAAATCTCCCAATACTAACTTCAATTATGACCGAAAATATTATTATTCAAACTATTACCGTGCTATTGATCGTAGCTCGGATGAGGTCTATGAATATTTTGGGCCGTCTGAAGTAAAAGCTTATGAAAATAAACATGGGCAAGGTAAGGAATTTTCAGGAATCGGCCTTAAAGGTGAAGTATATTTTGATCTGCCAAATTATGATCCGAGATTGGATACTCCTGAAGGGAAGAAAAAGTTTCAATGCCAATATACTGATTATGCAAAAGATGATGATTCAGGGGATTGGGTGCTTTTAGGTGAAAAAGATGGTAAACGAGAAGTCAAAGGCATTGGCGAAATTATTGTTCCTTATTGGGATAGGAACTATGAGGATGAAAAACGCGGTATGCGTTTCTTTAGCCAGACTTTGGCAGAAAAAGATATTAAACCTGCGATTAAGTCAGAAAATCGTCTAGATGCTGCGATTAAGCCAGAGGATCGTCGAGATGCTGCAGGCAAGAGCTGGGATGGTGATCCAAGCGATCCTAAGGGCGTAGATTATAGCAAGCAATTGGTTCAGACTTTTACCGTGGGCTTTGGTGAGGGAATCTCTAAAGTCGGGAGAGATTATCTGGAAAAGGGTGCCAGTCGCCCGGAATGGTATTTCAATGCCTCAAAACCTGAAAAGTTGCTTGAGGCCTTTAAAACCATTATCGACAATATTGAAACTGACAGCAAAATAATGAAATTTGAAGGGGCAGCTTCAACTGCGCCGGTGACGACCAGTACAGGTATTCCCAATATGGCGGCAACGGTTCATTTAAATACCGGCTCTTGGAGCAGTCAGTTGCGGTTTTATAAATTAAACCGCAATGGTACGCCTATTAATACGACTGAGTTTGTTCAGCCATCATTTAATAACCGTCTTACTTTGGTTAATGATGGCAGTAAGACCTATTTCATCGATAGCGTTGCAGATAATGAGGCTTCAAACGCCGATTTTGGCATTTCAGACGGCAGTGCGAAAGATGAGTTGAAGTTGGAATGGAAAAATGCATTGTTGAAATGGACTGGCCGAGCAGGTAGTGATGAAGCCATCAAAGCGGATGCAGAGGCAAAAGGTTATAGTCAGTCTTATCGTATCCGTCCGACTGACCCTAATGATCCAAATAAAGATGAACGTAATTTGGGCGATATTTTAGACGGTTCGGTTGCGGCTATTGGCAATAAGCGCGACAACCGTCAAGAGTTTTTGGTTGCCGCTGCCAATGACGGTATGGTACATATTTTCCGTAATGGTACGCCTAGCAATCCTTATGACTTGAAACTCAGCTATATTCCGGCAGGTATGGAACGTGAGGACGAGAAAGGTCAAGCAACAACTTTGGGCAAAGTCCTGAAGGATATTGCTCGTGAGGGCTATGGCTCCAGCACGCCACACCGCTATATGGTCAATGGTGGCTTTGTTCTCCGTCAAACACCTGATAAACAAACCTTTATGTTTGGTGCAATGGGTCAGGGCGGACGCGGTGCATATGCGTTGAATATTGATGCGGTAGCTAACAGTGATCGTAGTAGTTGGAATACGACTGTGCCTTTGTTTGAAACAAAAAAAGGCACTGGCAATAAGCTGGGTTATACCATTGGTTCGACACAAATCGGCCGTGTTTCCATCAAGCGCGATACCACTCCGGTCAATTTGAAATCTGATGTGCGCTATGCGGGTTTCTTGGCCAGCGGCTATCGTACTGAAGATGTGAACAGTGTCGACAATGAAACGGCTTTATATGTCTATGATATGACAGGTAAAGAAGCTGGTACGCAAGATACCGGCAAAAATGTTTCTAGTGCCGGTAATCTCTTGGCTAAAATTCCTGCACCGAATGGCAAAGGTGGCCTCTCCACCCCCACTTTGGTAGACACCGATTTTGACGGTATTGTCGATATTGCCTATGCAGGCGACCGTTATGGCAATATGTTCCGCTTCGACTTGAGAGGTAAAACCCCGTCTGAATGGTCGGCGCAAATGATTTTCCAAGGTTCGGGTAATCAACCGATTACGTCTGCGCCTGCGGTATCACGTCGTGGTAAAGACAAGTATGTCGTCATTTTTGGTACGGGTAGCGAGATTTATCAGAATGAACTAGAAGGTACCAACGGACAAATCAATGCCGTTTATGGTATTTACGACGATGTGTCTACTGATGAATCTAAAAAAGCGGTTTTGGCAAACAGCAGTGAGTTGGAGCAGCAAACCAGAGAAAGTGACGGCGAACATATTTATGTCAGCAACAATAAGGTTGGTGAAGGCAAAAAAGGCTGGAGTCTGACTTTAGGTCCGAATGAACGTGTGACTGTCAAACCGACGATGATTTTGCGTACAGCTGTTCTGACCATTCGTAAGTATGAAAGCAAAACAATTCATACTGATTCTTCCAGTACCGATGTTTGTTTGCCGGACAGCACGTCCACACAAACGACAGCGAAAACGATTATTCTGGGCGTAAATGCCGAAAACGGCGGCCGTTTGGGCTTGCGTGATGCTCGTATCTCCAGTAAGGATCGTAAGTTTATCAGGCGCGAGAATAATGGCCAGATTGATTACGCCAACGGTATGACTTTTGATGGCGTTATCAACTTTACTTATATGAATTCCAGTAAAGCCGACGATTCTCCGGTAACTGCCGATGGCGATAGTGGTGGCACGGGTACGGATAAGGAGCTGAACGCCACGCCGAGCGTGCCAAATAATAAATGTTTTGCAACCAAAGGTGATCGCAGTCTCTTGTCTAACCAACTGGTCAGCCTAAAAGTAGAAGGCCGTACATGCGGACTCAAACGTATCAGCTGGCGTGAATTGTTCTTTTAATTTGTAAGGCTTGAATATCGAGGCCGTCTGAATTTTTCAGACGGCCTTTTCTGTTGAGTAGTAGTAATTCAAAAATGTTGGATTGGTGGATAGAAAAGCTTGTTTGAGGGCAAAACAAGCTTTGATCAAATTGAAAGCTTGGATAGAGCTAAACGACAGATTTGGACTATTCTTTTTTTAAATTTCTACCATTTGGCTGATAAGTTAAAAGGCCGTCTGAAAAGTATCTTTTCAGACGGCCTTTGATTTAAAGAGAACGAGTCAAGGAGCGCATTGTTAGATGCTGTTTTTAATGATTTTCCGCAGGGTGGAGAGTTGCCGGCGGCTGACGGGCAACGGGGTCGGAATATCGAGAATTTTAGCGCTCCACGTGGATGCGGATTCATCGTTTTCGTCATCGTCCAGTCGAATCAGACTGTCGAGGGTGTGGCGGAAGACGAGGGCATTGCGGTGGATGCGGATGACTTTGTCGCCCAGCAATTCTTCCCAGTAAACCAAGGTCTTCGGTAATTCGTAGCTTTGGCCGTCGCCAGTAAACAGATAGACGGTTTTGTGTTCCGCCATCAGGTAACGCGCCTGTTGCCATGGAATTTCAACCATGCGTTCGCGGTTGTACACTTTGAAATGGGTAAAACTGTCTGCTTTTTCGCGGTTTTTCTCGATGATGCGGTCAAGCGCGGTTTGCAGGCGGGTCATTTTGATCGGTTTGAGCAGATAGTCTGCGGCAGCCAGCTCAAATGCGCGCAGGGCGTGTTCTTCGTAGGCTGTGGTGAAGACAATTTCCGGCTGGCGCTTGGCGGTACGCTTAATGCGTTCGACAAATTCGAGACCGTCGATTTCCGGCATGCCGATGTCGGCAAAGACGATGTCAACTTCGTGGACGCTCAGCCACTCCAATGCTGGCATGGCATGGTGAAAGACGTTGAGCAGTACGACATTGCACTCTTCCAATAATACACGTAAGCGTTCTGCTGCTAATACTTCGTCTTCTACAATAATGGCACTTGGCATAGCGGTATTCTTTTTGTTGTATCGTGGGAGATCTGTCGCGCTTTGTCGTCCTTGATAACGCGTCAGCCGTATGTTGTTGTCAGCTTGAAATTATCAGTTTGTGACAATTTTAGGAAATTTTTAAAATATACATGATTTTTCGCTTCTTGGGCATGGTTTGGGATGAATCGGAAGATTACTTACATAATTTTATGAAATATTGTAATACCTAGAGTAATTTTGTTGTAATTGCGCTAATTCAGTCCGTGATAATGGACGATTTTGGGATTTTGTCCATTTGCCAGTGTACCACCGCCCAATCAAGCAATTCCTGCGGACGGTTCACGGTAGGTGCATCGGGTAGGTTGAGGTAGGTTAGGACTTGGCGTAGGAGTTGTTCTTTTTGATTCAAATCCAAAGCCGGGGCAAGGGTTTGTTTCGACCATTTTTGCCCTTGGTTGTTGGTCAATAGGGGAAGGTGGGCGTAGGCCGGTGTGGGAACGCCGAGGCATTGTTGCAGATAGATTTGGCGTGGCGTGGAAACGAGCAAGTCCTGACCGCGGACAATATGCGTTATTCCTTGGTCGGCATCGTCAGCAACCACGGCAAGCTGATATGCCCAATAGCCGTCGGCACGAAGTAGGACAAAATCGCCGATGTCGTGCGCCAGATTTTGTGCGTAATGTCCGACAATGCCGTCTGGAAAACCGATTACGCGATCGGGCACTTGAATGCGCCATGCCGGCGTTTTGTTTTGCGTGTCGGGTCTTTGCTGAGGATTGCGGCAACGGCCGTTATACACAAATCCGTCTGCGCCATGTGTTGCCGCCGCCTGCCAGTCTTTGCGGCTGCAATAGCAGGGATACACCAGCCCGGCTGCTTTAAGGCGGTCGAGGGTGTCTTGATATAGGTCGTAACGGCGGCTTTGATAGGCGATTTCGCCGTCCCACTCAAAGCCGAAAGCTTCAAGCGTGCGCAAAATGTCGTCGGCGGCGCCGGGCATTTCACGCGGGGGGTCAAGGTCTTCAATGCGGACCAGCCATTTACCCTGATGAGCGCGCGCGTCAGCATAGGAGGCAACGGCGGTCAGTAGGGAGCCGATATGAAGTAGGCCGGTAGGGCTGGGGGCAAAACGTCCTATATACATGGCAGGGTGGTTTTGTAGGGCAGGGGCAGTATGCCTGCACGGTATTCAAATCGTGATAGAAAAGGGTGTGCCGTACACGCCCGAATTTGGGTTTCAGACGGCCTGAGACTTTTCAAAATGATTTAAGTTTCTTTGCCGCCCGTTCAATCCGCTTAAGCCAAGGGAGCCAGTAGGTTGGCGAAGGCTTCTTCAAATTGTTTCAAACCGTCTTCCTGTAAACGAGTTGCCAAAGTTTCAACATCAATGCCGAGTTTCGCGGTTTCGGCAAGCTGCGCTTGGGCTTCGTTCACACCTTCGGTTAACGTGGCTTTGGCGGTGCCGTGGTCGATAAAGGCTTTGAGTGTGGCATCGGGAACGGTGTTGACGGTATGGGCGCCAATCAGGCTGTCAACGTACAAAGTGTCAGGATAGGCAGGGTTTTTCACGCCGGTAGATGCCCACAGAAGTTGTACGCGGTTGGCACCTTTTTCGGCAAGTACGGCAAATTCGCTGCTGCCGAAGTATTGCGCCCAATCTTGATAGGCGGCTTTGGCCAGCGCAATGGCGATTTTGCCTTTGAGGTGGTCAGGCAGGGTGGCGTCCAATGCGGCATCGACACGGGAAATAAAGAAGCTGGCGACAACTTGGATATGGGAAACGTCGTGTCCTGCTTCCAAACGTTTGGCAATGCCGCGCGTGTAGGCTGCATAGGCTTTGAGGGTTTGGGCTCGGGAGAAAAGCAGGGTCAGGTTGACGCTGATGCCGTCTGAAACGAGGGTTTCGAGTGCTTCGATGCCTTCGTCGGTTGCCGGTACTTTAATCATGGCATTTTTGCGGCCGATGGCGGCGTGCAGGCGGCGCGCTTCTTCAACCGTGCCTTGTGCGTCTTTGGATAATTCAGGCGAAACTTCGAGGCTGACGAAGCCGGTTTTGCCGCCGGTGGATTCATGTTCGGCAAGGCACACGTCGCAGGCGGCTTGTACGTCGGCAACCGCCATGGTTTCGTAGCGTTGTTTCGGGGTCAGGTCCTGCTGTTTGAGCGCGGCTACTTCATCGGCGTACAGGGCGTCTCCGGCAAAGGCTTTTTGGAAAATGGCAGGATTGGAAGTTACGCCACACACACCTTGCTTCAGCATTTCTGCCAATTCGCCGCTTTGTACCAGCGAACGGGAGAGATTGTCCAACCAGATTTGTTGTCCTAATGCTTTAACGTCCGATAAAATAGTCATCTCTGATTCCTTTTACATAATAGGTTTGTTTGTGAAGTGGCGGTAATGCTACGCCGATTCGATGAATTTGAACAGTTTACAGCCGATTAATTTGGGCAAAACAAACCTAAATTCAAGCACGAAAGGCGGCTTTGATGGCGGAAAACACACTTTATCTCGACTGGGCGCGCGATGTATTGGATACGGAAGCCGAAGGTTTGCGTGAAATTGCGGCGGCTTTGAACCATGATTTTGTCCGTGCGGCGGAAGCGTTGTTGCACTGCAAGGGCAGGGTGGTCATTACCGGCATGGGTAAGTCCGGACACATCGGCCGCAAAATGGCGGCAACCATGGCTTCCACCGGCACGCCTGCGTTTTTCGTCCATCCTGCCGAAGCAGCGCACGGCGATTTGGGCATGATTGTGGACCACGATGTCGTGGTTGCCATTTCCAATTCCGGCGAAAGCGATGAAATTGCAGCGATTATTCCGGCGTTGAAACGCAAAAACATCACGCTTATTTGTATCACTGCTCATCCGACTTCGACCATGGCGCGTCATGCCGATATCCATATTACCGCGGCAGTTTCCAAAGAAGCCTGCCCGCTCGGCCTTGCGCCGACTTCCAGTACGACCGCCGTGATGGCGTTGGGGGATGCGCTGGCAGTGGTATTGCTGCAGGCGCGTGCGTTTACGCCGGACGATTTTGCTTTAAGCCATCCGGCCGGCAGCTTGGGTAAGCGCCTGTTGCTGCGCGTGGCGGATATCATGCACAAAGACGAAGCCCTGCCTGCCGTTTTGTTGGGTACGCCGTTGAAAGAAGCCATTGTCCGCATGAGTGAAAAAGGCTTGGGCATGTTGGCGGTAACCGATGCCGAAGGCCGTCTGAAAGGCGTATTTACCGATGGCGATTTGCGCCGTCTGTTTCAAGAACGCGACAGCTTTGCCGGTTTGAAAGTGGACGACATCATGCACGCCTCTCCGAAAACCATCTCTGCCGACCGCCTTGCCACCGAAGCTTTGAAAGCCATGCAAAGCGGCCATGTGAACGGTTTGCTGGTGGTCGAAGAAAACGGCGTGCTGATTGGTGCGCTGAACATGCACGATTTATTGATGGCACGAATTGTCTGAATCGACGGCAAAAACGTTTTCAGACGGCCTTATGCTAGAATAGGCCGTCTGAAATAAGGAAACCTTATGCAAAACCTCTCTTCCGACCTGCAACAACGCGCTTTAGGTATCAAACTGCTGATATTAGATGTAGACGGCGTTTTGACCGACGGCCGCATTTTTATCCGCGACAACGGCGAAGAAATCAAATCGTTCCACACTTTGGACGGACACGGTTTGAAAATGCTTCAGGCCGGCGGCGTGCAAACAGCGATTATTACCGGCCGCGATGCGCCTTCCGTCGGTATCCGCGTGAAGCAGCTCGGTATCAACTATTACTTCAAAGGCATTCACGACAAACGTGCCGCCTATGCCCAATTACGCGAACAGGCCGGTGTGGAGGAGCATGAGTGCGCCTTTGTCGGCGACGATGTTGTCGATTTGCCCGTGATGGTGCGTTGCGGATTGGCGGTCGCCGTCCCTGAAGCGCATTGGTTTACTTTGCAATACGCCCATTATGTAACCCGACGTTCCGGCGGCGCAGGCGCGGTGCGTGAAGTGTGCGATTTGATTATGCAGGCGCAAGGTACGCTTGAACCTGCTTTGAAAGAGTATGTACGATGAAAATCAGATGGCGTTACGGAATCGCTTTTCCGCTGGTGTTGGCCGTTTCACTCGGCGCATTGGCGGCGTGGCTCGGCCGCATCAGCGAAGTGCAGGTCGAAGAAGTCGTCCTCAATCCGAATGAGCCGCAATATTCGATGAAAGGTATCAACGGCAAACGTTTTGACCAAGAAGGCCGTCTGAAAGAAAACCTGAGTGCGGTCGATGCCGTCCAATATCCGAATAGCGCGGATGTGCATTTGGATAAACCACACCTTTCGTTTTACCGCGACGGCAGCCTGTTGTACGAAGTCGGCAGCGACAAGGCAGCATACAATATTCAAAACAAAAAAGTCGTTTTTGAACAGAATGTTGTCTTAAACAAAGCAGCAGATGCCAAGCGTTTGGCCGGCATCGTCAAAACCGAACGTTTGAATGTCGATACCGAGGCGCAATACGCCCATACCGACAGCCCCGTTACTTTCCAATACGGACAGTCCGGCGGTCAGGCAAACGGCATGACTTATGACCACAAAACCGGTTTGCTGAATTTCCCTTCCAAAGTGAAAGCCACAATTTATGATACAAAAAATTTGTAAAACCTTAGCCCTTGTTGCCGTTTTTGCCGCCAGCCCGGCCTTTGCCCTGCAAAGCGACAGCAAGCAGCCGATTCAAATCGAAGCCGACCAAGGCTCGCTTGACCAAAACAACCAAAGCACCACCTTTTCCGGCAACGTCATCATCAAACAAGGCACGCTCAATATCCGTGCCGGCAGCGTAACCGTTTCACGCAACGACAAAAGCGAGCAGTTGATGAAAGCCACCGGCTCTCCCGTCAAATTCAGCCAAGAGTTGGACGGCGGTAAAGGCGTGGTCAACGGCCAAGCCAATACTGTAACGTATTCTTCCGCAGCCAACCTGGTTACCCTGTCCGGAAATGCCAAAGTACAGCGCGGCGGCGATGTAGCCGAAGGTGCGGTCATTACGTACAACACTAAAACCGAGGTTTACACCATTAACGGCAGCGCCAAATCCGGTGTGAAATCCGCCGCCAAATCCGGCCGCGTCAGCGTGGTCATCCAGCCGTCCAGCACGCAGAAAAACAAATAAGAAAACACACAAAAAGGCCGTCTGAAAAAGGTTCAGACGGCCTGAGGTCAATATCGAAAGTCAACAGAATATGAGCGCAAACAACAGCCGTCTTGTGGTTCAAGACCTGCAAAAAAGTTTCAAAAAACGCCAAGTCGTCAAAAGCTTCTCCCTTGAAATCGAAAGTGGCGAAGTCATCGGCCTGCTTGGCCCCAACGGCGCAGGTAAGACCACCAGCTTTTACATGATTGTCGGCCTGATTGCCGCCGATGCAGGCAGCGTGATGCTGGACGGACAAGAGTTGCGCCACCTGCCCATTCACGAACGCGCCCGCCTCGGCGTCGGCTATCTGCCGCAGGAAGCCTCGATTTTCCGCAAAATGACCGTGGAACAAAATATCCGCGCCATTTTGGAAATCAGCATGAAGGACAAAAGCCGCATCGATGCCGAACTGGAAAAACTGTTGGCCGATTTGAACATCGAACGCCTGCGCAACAACCCCGCGCCGTCTTTATCCGGTGGCGAACGCCGCCGTGTCGAAATCGCGCGCGTGTTGGCCATGCAGCCGCGTTTCATTTTGTTGGACGAACCTTTTGCCGGCGTTGACCCGATTGCCGTCATCGATATTCAGAAAATCATCGAGTTCCTCAAATCACGCGGTATTGGCGTATTGATTACCGACCACAACGTGCGCGAAACCCTCAGCATCTGCGACCGTGCCTACATCATCAGCGACGGTACGGTATTGGCTTCAGGCAAGCCGGACGACTTGGTCAACAATGAACAAGTCCGTTCGGTTTACTTGGGTGAAAATTTCAAATATTGAATGCATATTTGACGGCAATCGTAAAACCGGTTTCACACGAGGCTCTCATTTCAATTGAGGGTAACTGTAAATATTGAAATAATTACTAAGAATACAAATATAATACCTATAACCTAGTTTTTCAGACGGCCCTCCGTACAAAGGCCGTCTGAAAAACTATCTATACACTTCGAAAAAAAACGCTATGTCTTCACTCGTCCTTAAACTCAAACAGACCCAGCAGCTCAACCAGCGGCTGCAGCAGTCTTTGCGCATCTTGCAGATGTCGGGTCTTGAGCTTGAGCGCGAAGTGGAAGACTGGTTGTTGGACAATCCTCTGCTTGAGCGTCCGGAAACTGATGAGTTTGCCGATAGCGGGCTCAACCGTGCGGTAACCATGCCGCGCGCAGGTCAGCAGTTGAGTGGCGACGATGCCGAAGATATTTGGAGCAACATCGCCGAAGAAGAGGATTTCAAACACTATCTGCATGCCCAAGTGTGCGAGCATCCGCTCTCGCAAGTGGAAGCGGCCTATGTTCACGTCTTGATTGATTTTTTGGATGAACAAGGCTACCTCACCGACAGTCTCGAAGAAATCATCTACCACACGCCGTTGGATTGGATGCTGGACGAAGAAGCCCTGCAAAATGCGCTGGATGTATTGCAAACCTTTGAGCCGCCCGGCGTAGCGGCGGCCGATTTGACCGAGTCGCTCATGCTGCAATTAATGCGTTTGCCGGCTTCTCCTGCCCGACAAATGGCCGCGCATTTGGTGCAAAGTTCGCTTCAAGAGTTAGGCAAAAACCGCAAACAAAACGTTCTGCGTTTCCGCAAACTCTATCCCGATACCGACAGCGAAACCATAGAAGCCGCGCTCGATATGATTGCCGAGCTCAATCCCTATCCGGCCTACGGTTTCGCCTCTGCCACGCCTACACCTTATATTCAGCCTGACGTTTGGGTCAAAGAGGGCAAGGACGGCTGGGAAGTCATCAGCAACGAGGCGGCTTGGCCGAAGCTGCAGCTCAATCAGGAATATTGCGACCTGATGAAATCGGCGGAAGAGGGCGCGCCGAAGTGGAAGGAAAAAATCAGTGAAGCCAAACAGCGCATTGATTCTTTGGAACTGCGCAAAAGCACAGTCCTCCGCCTTGCCGAGTATATTGTCAAAAATCAGGAAGATTTTTTCATCTTCGGAGAAATCGGCCTGTCGCCCATGCTGATGAAAGATGCCGCCGCCGAATTGGGTTTGGCGGAAAGCACCATTTCGCGCGCTGCCAACCAGAAATATTTGTCTTGCCCGCGCGGCCTGTTTGCGTTACGCTATTTCTTCACACAGGCAGTCAATGCCGATGATGACGGCGAAGGGTTCAGTCAAGGCGCAATCAAAGCTGTCTTGAGCCAGCTGATTGAAAGCGAAGACAGCAGCAAACCTTATTCGGACGAGGCCCTCGTCAAATTATTAAAACAACGCGGCATTGAAATCGCCAGACGTACAGTTGCTAAATATAGAGAATCATTAGACATACCACCGGCACACAAACGAAAATTTACCGAGTAGATATATTCCGATCCGTTTTGACGGACTAATCAACCGAAGGAGCTGTATCATGAATCTGAAAATCACCGGTCTGAATTTTGATGTTACCGAAGCCATCAAAAACTATGTTTCCGACAAGTTGGCACGAATCAATCGCCACGCCGACAACATCATCTCTGTGACCATTACGCTCTCGGTGGAAAAAGTCAATCAAAAAGCCGAAGCCGATGCGCATCTGGCAGGCAAAGATTTGCACGTTGAAGCGATTGAGCAGGATATGTACGCCGCGATTGATGTTTTGATGGACAAGCTCGACCGCGCTGTTTTGAAACATAAAGAAAAAAGCGGCGATGTCCGCAGCACTGTCAAACCTGAAGCAGAATAAAGTTTTTGTATGATAAAGGCCGTCTGAATATTCAGACGGCCTTTTGTTTTGCTAGAAGTTTTAGACTGGCAATCTAGTTACTCACTTTTTGACCATTCCACGGTGCCACTTTAAACAGCAGCAACATGCCCGGTATGCCCAAAGCAAAACACAGCCAGTAGAAATTGAAGTAACCCATCGCTTCAATCAGATAGCCTGCCGTTGCGTTCATAAATGTACGCGGTACGGCAGATAGGCTTGTAAAAAGGGCTAATTGCGTTGCCGTAAATGCCGTATTGGCTTGTTGCGCCATATACGAGACAAACGCTGCTGTGCCTAAGCCGACGCCGATTGCTTCAGCCGCAATTACAACCGCTAAAAAGATTCGTTCCGATGCACCGACATGGTCAAAATGTCCGAAGCTTGCCAGCCATGCAAAGCCTAAAATGGTGACCCACTGTATCAAACCGAATAACCACAGAGCACGATTAACCCCAAGTTTGGTGATCCAAATGCCGCCGATAACGCCAAAAATTACAGCCGGCCATAAACCTGCGTTTTTTCCAATCAGACCAATATCGGTTTTAGAGAAGCCCATATCGAGATAAAACGGTTGAGCCAAAGCAGTTGCCATGCTGTCGCCCAGTTTATACAGCAAGATGAACGCCAAAATAGTCAAAGCCTGCTTCACACTCTGGCGGGTAAAGAAATCGTGAAATGGTTCGATAACGGTTTCTTTTAAGCCTTTGGTTTCAAGAGTTGAGTGATCTGGCTCGCGTGCTATGAACAAGGTCGCAAGTAAACCTGGGATCATAAACAGGGAAGTAATGATGAAGACGGTTGACCAAGGCAATCTGTCGGCCAAAATCAGACTTAATGAGGCCGGAATTAATGAAGAAATACGGTAGGCATTCACATACAGCGAGTTGCCTAATACCAATTCTTCATCTGACAGTACTTCGCGTCGGAATGCATCAATCACAATATCTTGGCTGGCGGAGAAGAATGCTGTAGCACAAGCTAAGCCTAAGATGATGGATAAATGTTCTTGCGGTCGGACAAATGCATAGGAAGCCAAAAGCAATAGGAGTGCTATTTGGGTAATCAGCATCCAACTGCGCCGTAAACCTAAAAATGGCAGGCGTACGGTGTCCAAAAGAGGTGACCAGATGAATTTCCAAGTGTAGGGGAAACCAATCAATGCAAATAGTCCAATGGTTTTCAAATCAATGTGTTCGCTACGCAGCCATGCTGGAATCAGGCTGTATAGAAAATAAAGCGGCAACCCCGAAGTGAAGCCTGTGAAAATGCAGATCAGCATTTTGCGCGAAAAAATCTTGCGCCAAGTGCTGGGTTGGGGTGCGGTTGTCATAGTGGAATCAATAAAAAAGAAAAGGGATATTGTAGCAAAGATGGGGGATATGGCGAATCAACTTCTGCTATCTTTATTGAATAATAAAAGGCCGTCTGAAACTTTGACAAATTAAGTTTCAGACGGCCTTTTGTTGGAACAACTGGTTTGGCGGGCAACGGAGACTTCAGGACGGAAGAAGGGTTGCTTGGGTGTATTCATAAAATTGAAGTTAAGAAAGTTTCAGACGACCCCTAGAGATCGTTTGAACGATGAGAAATATCAGTGGTAATTTGTGCCGTCAGTGTAGCCGTTTCCTGATTTGTCCACAGCAAAAGCAGAAATCGGACCGATCGTTACTGTCCCTTTAGGCTGAGTTTCTTGGTAATACTCATATGCTGCAACACCCATACCAGTTGCAGCACCAACAGCAGCACCAATTGTGCCACCGACCATAATAGCTGGTCCGGCAGGAATACTGCCAAAAGCTATACCGACACCCAGACCAATACCTGCACCAATTGATCCCCCTATTTATGCACCATTTGCTCCTCCTTGAAGGATTCTCTCTCCTAAGCCTCCTCCATAAATTAGTTCCAGATCCTCAATGGATAGTTCAATCATGTTATTTTTCCTTTTCAAAAAAATTAGATGTAGAATATTGAGTCAATACACCCAATATGGAAAAAATAATAAAAGCATGAATATAAATCATAAAATCAACATTATCTCCTTGGTAGCTTTCATAAATAAAAACGATTGGTATTGATATACAAATTAAAATATACAGGTACTTTGAAATTACCAGTAACTTATACACAAATTTTGATTTCATAGCCTAGTCTTTCATTTGAATAAAATCTACCCTAATCAACTTTCCAACCAACTTCCTAACTTCTTCATGCTTTCCCTGATTGAAGTTAACCAGTAGATTTTTCAACAATATGTATATTATGTTAAATAATAAATGGTAATTGTCACATTCAAATATTAAGGATAACCTACTTTGAAACTATATCGCTTTGATGCGTAATTCTATAAAAAACATTGAATTTTCATGTTTTCTATTTATCCAGTATTTTGGAGTTGATAAGTGAGAGCAAAAAACTTTGGAAATCTACGATTCTCCTTCCAACACCTCATCATTTCTCTAGAGAATTTAGGCAAAGGAGATATTGATAACTCATTTCATTAAATTGAACCAAATGAGAATGATTTATTTTTAAAATCCTTTTAAATTAATGGGTTACATAAAAATTGATAAAATAAAATTGACTATTCTCAATAAAATGAGTAAAATTCATCCGCAAATACAAATTTTTTATTGTGATACATCTATTAACCGCATTGAGAAAAGGAGTTAGTTATGCTAAGTAAGTCAATTACAGCAAAATTAAACGAACAAATTAATCTCGAGTTGTATTCATCAAATGTCTATTTGCAAATGAGTGCATGGTGCCATAAACATGGTTATGAAGGCGCTGCAGCATTTTTACTTCGTCATGCCGATGAAGAATTGGAACATATGCAAAAGTTGTTTACTTATGTGAGCGAAACCAGTGGAATGCCTTTGTTAGGTAAAATTGACGCCCCTAAACACGATTACGCTTCATTAAAAGAAGTTTTTGAAACAACACTTGAACACGAAAAACTAGTGACATCTAAAATTAATGAGTTAGTTGAGAGTACTTTTGCAGAAAAGGATTACTCTACTTTTAACTTCTTACAATGGTATGTAGCTGAACAGCATGAAGAAGAAAAATTATTTAACAGTATTGTTGATAAATTCAAACTTCTTGGTGAAAGTGGTACAGCGCTCTACTACATTGATCGTGAATTAAAAACTTTATAAGAATAGGAGAAATAAAATGTTATCAAATAGCGTGATTAAACTATTAAATGATCAAATGAATTTAGAGTTTTATTCTTCTAACTTATATTTACAAATGAGCGCCTGGTGCGAACAACAAGGTTTCGAAGGAGCTGCAAAATTTTTATCAGAGCATGCGGCTGAGGAAATGCAGCATATGCGTAAACTCTTCACTTATTTAAATGAGACCGGCGCATTGGCTATCATCACACAAATTGATGAACCACCTCATCAATTTTCATCATTGAAACAAGTACTTGAATTAACTTATGAACATGAAAAGTTAATTACCTCTAAAATCAATGAATTAGTTGGTAGAACTTTTGAAGAGAAAGACTACTCTGCCTTTAACTTCTTACAATGGTATGTGGCTGAACAACATGAAGAAGAAAAATTATTCAGTGGAATTTTGGATAAATTAAATCTTCTTGGTGAAGATGGTAAAGGTTTGTTCTTAGTTGATAAAGATTTAGGCGCATTAACAACAAACAACTAATCAAGTCTGATGAAAAAGGCTAAGTCATTATCGATTTAGCCTTTTTTTATATCAAAATCTAGCTACTTTTGTCTAAAAGTGCGGTGCTTTAACGGTTCATTCTTACCGCCGATTAGGTTTTGAAATGTCCGTAAGACAGGCAGAGTGTTTGTCTTACGGATATTTTATTTTCAGACGGCCTTCGATGCTGCGTTGCAGTTGCGGTAGAAGGCAATCAGACCGTTGGTAGAGCTGTCGTGTGCCGGCGTACCGCGTTCGAGTTCGGGTTCGATGGTTTTGGCCAGTTCTTTACCGTATTCCACGCCCCATTGGTCGAAGGGGTTGATACGCCAAATTACGCCTTGAACGAAGGTGCGGTGTTCGTAAGCCGCCATCAGCATGCCGAGGTTGAAAGGTGTCAGGCTGTCGATGAGCAGGCTGTTGCTCGGGCGGTTGCCGGGAAACTCTTTCTGCGGCGCAAGTCGGTCGCGTTCGTCTTGGGGTAGGGCGGCCAATTCGATTTGCACTTCGTCTAGGGTTTTGCCTTTCATCAGCGCTTCGGCTTGGGCGAAGGCATTGGCAACGGTAAAGCGGTGTTGGCGGTGGTTGCCGTAGATTGTGGTCATGGGGACGATGAAATCGACGGGAATCAGACGCGTGCCTTGGTGCAGAAGCTGGAAGTAGGCGTGTTGGCAGTTGACGCCTTCGTCGCCGAAGACAATGCCGCCGGTGGTGCAGGAAACGGGTTGGCCGTCTGAAGTACGCTGTTTGCCGAGGCTTTCCATATCGAGCTGGTTGAGCCACGGGGTGAAGAGGCGCATGTTGTGGCTGTATGGGACAACGGTTTGGCCGTCTGAATGTTGGAAGTTGTTGTACCAAACGTTGATGAGCGCCATCAGGACGGGAATGTTGCGGCGGAACGGGGTCTCGAAGAAATGGGTGTCCATCGCGTGTGCGCCGGCCAGCATTTTGCGGAACGCTTTTTCGCCGACGGCAACCATCAGCGGCAGGCCGATGGGCGACCAGACGGAATAGCGGCCGCCGACCCAGTCGGACATGGCGAAGACTTTGTCGGGGGAGATACCGAAGTTTTGGGCTGCGGCCACATCGGCGGAAATGGCGCAGAAGTGTCGGTAGATGCCGGAATCGGGCAAACCTGCATCGCGGTACCAAGTACGCGCGGCGTAGGCATTGAGCAGGGTCTCTGGTGTGCGGAACGATTTGCTGGCAATGCTGAATACGGTGGTCTCGGGGTTGAGGCCGAGAAGGGTTTGGGTCAAGTCGGCATCATCGGAGTTGCTGACAAAGTGGACGCGGATGTTTTGCCAATAAGGCTGCAGCGCCTGTGTGGCCATGCGCGGGCCTAAATCGGAGCCGCCGATGCCGATGTGAACCAAGTCGGTAATGGGTTTGCCGGTAATGCCTGCGTGGGTGCCGTCTAGGAGTTGGCGTGCGAATTCGAGGGTACGGTTGAGTTCGTGATGAACTTTGGACACGATGTTTTCGCCGTCGACGTAAATGGGTTGGGCATTGGCCGGCAGGCGCAGGGCGGTGTGGAGGACGGCGCGGTGTTCGCTGGTGTTGATTTTTTCGCCGTTGAGCATGGCCTGCATATATTGTGGCAAATCGGCTGCTTCGGCCAGTCGGCACAATAAATCAAGGGTATTTTCATCCAGACGGTTTTTGCTGTAATCAAATAACAAACCGTGCAGAATTTCGTGCATATTGTTGAAACGTTCGGCATCTGCAGCGAAACGTTCGCGCAGGGTAACGTGTTGCGTATCGGCATGATGGGCTTCCAAGGCCTGCCATGCGTCTGAGTATGCGGTCATCTCGTTTCCTTAGTATGTAACGGTAAAATAAGCAGGATAGATAGGTATTTCCTGCTTTTTTGTAGTGGCTTGTAGTTTAACAAATTTGAACAGGTTTTGGGAGGTGGCGGGGGTGGTTTTATTTAAGAAATGTATGCAAAATGAAAAAGAAATGATTGATTATCATCAAGTTTCTGTAAAAAAAGGGGTATGACACCGATGTCTGCTGTGTTATCCTATGTAACATTATTGAAATCCTGTCGGGGCGAGTTCGTAAGATGGCTACAATTTATGATGTCGCTGCTTATGCCGGAGTGTCTCCCAAGACGGTCAGCCGGGTGATTAACGGCGATGCGCCGGTCAGCGATAAAACCCGTTCCAAAGTAGAAACAGCGATTGCCGCTTTGGGCTATATCCCGTCTTCTGCGGCGCGGATTATGCGGTCCCACCGTTCCGGCTTGGTCGGCCTGATTACCGGCGCCATTTCGCGGACGGGCGAGAATACGGGCGGACACGGCATTCCAGATATGTTCTTGATTAAGGGCATTCAGCAGCGGATTCGCGCACAAGGCAAGATTTTGATGATTGCCGACATCGACAACAAGCCGAGTCAGCCCGGTCAGATGGAGCCGCTGATCCGTACCTTTATGGAACACCGTGCCGAGGGGATTTTATATGTCGCCGGTTTCCATCAGGAAGTATTGTTGCCGGAAGTGCCCAACCGCTGCCCGATGGTGTTGGTCAACTGCTTTGATTTGGCAGGTACGCCGTCGGTTTTGCCGGACGACGAAGCAGGGCAGTATGGCTTGGTGCGCCGGATTATCCAAAGCGGACACAAACGGATTGCTTATGTGACTTTGCAGCCGGGTGTAGAAGCAACGAGATTGAGATTGGCCGGATACCGCCGGGCTTTGGCGGATGCGGATATTGTCTTCGATCCTGATTTGGTGCAAACTGGTTATCCTGACTTCAGCAATGACAGCGGGTCTTTGATTTCGGCTATTTTGAAGCTGCTGTCTTTGCCGCTTCCGCCGACGGTAATTTGCTGCGGCAACGATGAAATGGCAGTGCGCGTGTACGGGATTTTGAGGACGCGCTGCGTGCGGGTTCCCGAGCAAGTCTCCGTTGCCGGCTACGATAACCACAGCGCGATTGCGGAAACGCTGTTTCCGCCGTTGACCAGCACCGAGCTGCCTTATCTGCGCATGGGCGAAATGGCGGCGGATTTGCTGTTCCAATACATCGAACATCCGGCCGGTACGGCTCAGCCCGTCAAGGTCGTTGGGGAAACCATCTGGCGTCAGTCTGTAATGAATAAATAGTTTCAGACGGCCTAAAAATAAGCTTCAAACAACACAAACACACATCAAAACAAGATTATATAAACGGTCAAAATAAAGGCCGTCTGAAAACAGGGTTGCCTCATTAAAAAGGCGGCCCAATACAATAAGAGCGTCATACCGCTGAAATTGGAGTTTGTTGTTTCCATAGTTTATTATCCAGGAGTAGCCTTCCTATGAAAATCTCCCCACAAGTGGCGATGACACTTCGCCAGATTATGCTGATGAACTTCGGTTTCTTCGGCATTCAATACAGCTTCGGGTTGCAGCAGACTGCGATTAACCCGATTTTCAGCTTCCTTCATGCCGACCCGAGCCAATTGCCGATTCTGAATATGGCAGGCCCGATTACCGGTTTGCTGGTGCAGCCGATGATTGGTGCGATGAGTGACCGCACTTGGGTGCCGGGATTGGGCCGCCGCCGTCCGTATTTCTTGATCGGCGCCATCGGTTGCAGCCTCTGCCTCTTTATTTATCCGCACGTTACCGCCTTGTGGGTGGCCGTATTGCTGCTGTGGCTCTTGGACATTAGCAACAACACGGCAATGGAACCTTTCCGTGCCTTTATTGCCGATACCGTTCCTGAACACCAGCAATCCACCGGTTTCTTGATGCAGTCCGTGTTTACCGGTTTGGGTATTACCCTGGCCAACGTTTCCCTCTATATCTTCCAACAAATTGGCTGGTTGCAACAAACTTCCGAAGCGGGCATTCCGTATTGGGTATTCGGTTCGTTTTATATTGGTGCGGTCTGCTCCATCGGTTCGGTTTTGGTTACCGTTTTATCAACGGCCGAACGCGAGCCCAGCCCTGAGGAAATGGCGGCCATTAAAGCCCAGCCGAGCGGTCCGGCCCATGCTGTTAAAGATATTGTCGTTGCCGTGCGCGAAATGCCGACAGCCTTGTGGCAACTGGCTTTGGTGTATCTCTTCCAATGGTACGCGCTCTTCATCTACTGGCAATATATTTCCCACAGTATCGTCCAATCCGTTTGGGACTCGACCGTTGAGAATACCGAAGCGTATAGCCAAGCGGTTGCGTGGACCGGCCTGGTAAACGGTTTCTACAACGTGGTAACCTTTATCTCCGCCTTCGGCCTGATGTGGATGGCGCGCAAATACGCCGCCAAATATGTTCACGCCTTTGCCGTAACCCTTGCCGCGCTGGCCTTGCTCACCATTCCGCACATCGGCAACAAATACCTGATGTTTGCGCCGATGATTGGTTTTGGTGTCGGTTGGGCAAGTATGATGGGCGTGCCGTTTATGATTGTGGTCGGCTCTATCCCTAAAGAACGTTACGGCGTGTACATGGGTATTGTGAACATGATGATTGTGATTCCAATGCTGATTGAAACTGTATCTTTCGGCTGGGTGTACAGAACTTTCTTGGGTTCAAACCCTGCCAACGCGATGACTTTTGCCGGTGTTTCCCTGGCTATCGCCGCTGCGTTGACCTTAACCATTAAAACTGCGGCCAAACCGGCTACTGCAGAATAACGAAGTTTTGATTTAAAACCAAAATGAAAAGGCCGTCTGAAACATGAAAGGGTTTCAGACGGCCTTTTTGGTCGAAACAAATCATATTTGCCGACTTGATTCGGTAAGCCTTATTGACGCCGAGCTACCGTTCATCACTCAAATTGGCTATGACTGCCGATTTTGCTTTACAATATCCTTCTTTAATTAATTTCGTTTTACCATCCTGATGACAGAACACATTTCCGCTCCCAGTCCATTCCCCGTCGGCGAAGACTACCTGCTGTTAGGTCAATACGCCGAACGCGCCTATCTCGAATACGCCATGAGCGTGGTCAAAGGCCGCGCGCTGCCTGAAGTTTCAGACGGCCAAAAGCCCGTACAACGGCGTATTTTGTTTGCCATGCGCGATATGGGTTTGATGGCGGGCGCGAAGCCGGTGAAGTCGGCGCGCGTGGTCGGCGAGATTTTGGGTAAATACCATCCGCACGGCGACAGTTCTGCCTATGAAGCGATGGTTCGCATGGCGCAGGATTTTACCTTGCGCTATCCCTTAATCGACGGCATCGGCAACTTCGGCTCACGCGACGGCGACGGAGCGGCGGCGATGCGTTATACCGAAGCACGGCTGACGCCGATTGCGGAATTGCTGTTGTCCGAAATCAATCAGGGTACGGTGGATTTTGTACCGAACTACGACGGCGCGTTTGACGAACCTGTACATCTGCCAGCCCGTCTGCCTATGGTCTTGCTCAACGGCGCATCGGGCATCGCGGTGGGCATGGCGACCGAAATCCCATCACACAATTTGAACGAAGTCACGCAGGCGGCGATTGCGCTGTTGAAGAAACCGACGCTGGAAACCGCCGACCTGATGCAGTACATCCCAGCGCCCGACTTTGCCGGCGGCGGTCAAATCATCACGCCGGCGGACGAATTGCGCCGGATTTACGAAACCGGTAAGGGCAGCGTGCGCGTGCGTGCGCGTTACGAAATCGAGAAGCTGGCGCGCGGACAATGGCGCGTGATTGTGACCGAGCTGCCGCCGAACGCCAATTCCGCCAAAATCCTTGCCGAAATCGAAGAACAAACCAACCCGAAACCGAAAGCAGGCAAAAAGCAGCTGAACCAAGACCAGCTTAATACCAAAAAGCTGATGCTGGATTTAATCGACCGCGTGCGCGACGAGTCCGACGGCGAACATCCCGTGCGACTGGTGTTCGAGCCGAAATCCAGCCGCATTGATACGGATACCTTCATCAACACGCTGATGGCGCAAACTTCGCTGGAAGGCAATGTGTCCATGAACTTGGTGATGATGGGTTTGGACAACCGCCCCGCGCAGAAAAACCTGAAAACGATTTTGCAGGAATGGCTGGATTTCCGCGTTGTTACCGTAACACGTCGTCTGAAATTCCGCTTGAACCAAGTGGAAAAACGGCTGCACATCCTTGAAGGCCGTCTGAAAGTCTTTCTGCACATCGACGAAGTGATTAAAGTCATCCGCGAATCAGACGACCCGAAAGCCGATTTGATGGCGGTGTTCGGGCTGACCGAAATCCAAGCCGAAGACATTTTGGAAATCCGCCTGCGCCAGTTGGCACGTTTGGAAGGTTTCAAACTCGAAAAAGAATTGAACGAGTTGCGCGAAGAACAAGGCCGTCTGAATATCCTTTTGGGCGACGAAAACGAAAAGCGCAAGCTGATTATCAAAGAGATGCAGGCGGACATGAAGCAGTTCGGCGACGCGCGCCGCACGCTGGTGGAGGAGGCCGGACGCGCCGTGTTGACGCAGACTACCGCCGACGAACCCATCACGCTGATTTTGTCGGAAAAAGGCTGGATACGCAGCCGATCCGGACACAACCTTGATTTGAGCCAGACCGCGTTCAAAGAAGGCGACCGCCTCAAACAAACCCTCGAAGGCCGCACCGTTTTGCCTGTCATCATCTTGGATTCATTGGGCAGAACCTACACGCTCGATGCCGCCGAAATCCCCGGCGGACGCGGTGACGGCGTGCCGGTTTCATCGTTAGTCGAGCTGCAAAACGGTGCGAAACCCGTTGCCATGCTTACCGGTCAGCCCGAACAGCACTACCTGCTCTCAGGCAGTGGCGGCTACGGCTTCATCGCCAAACTGGGCGATATGGTCGGACGCGTGAAAGCAGGCAAAGTGGTAATGACCGTGGACAGCGGCGAAACCGTCCTGCTGCCCGTTGCCGTCTATGCATCTTCGCTCATCAATCCCGACTGCAAAATCGTACTGGCCAGCAGCGACCACCGCCTCTTGGCGTTTTCCATCGGCGAGCTTAAAGTCATGCCTAAAGGCCGCGGTTTGCAGCTGATGTCGTTGGCCGATGGTGCATCTTTGGAACACATTATGGTGACGACCTCTCCTGAGTTTACCGTTGTATCGGTCGGCCGCCGCAGCGCCGAGCATCAGGAAAAACTGCGGATTGCCGATATTGACGGCAAGCGCGGTAAAAAAGGCAAGGTATTGGAAATATCAGGCCATCTGAAAAGTTTGTCCTGAAACAAGAACAAATATATCTAAATAAATTAAATTTATACGACATTGCATGATAATAAAAAAGGTTCACTTATGAACAGAGCCAATCTTCAAGAACTGGGTAATCTGAGGGAGCGGATTCCCGGTGTAATCAACATTGCCCGAATAGCCATCGTCTTACCGCTTTTAGTTTTGCACGCTTTCGGCAGCTACACAGGCGGCAACCTGATTGGCATTTCGTTGCCGGACGTTGAGTTTTATATCTGGGTAACGCTGTATTTCCTCCTGATTATGCTCTCCGTGTTCCGCCCGGGCTGGCAGTGGCAGTCTTTGGATTTGCCCAATGCCAGTGCCGTGGTCGACATCACCATGATGATGGTTTTGGTGTATATCTCCGGCGGTACGGCTTCTGGTTTCGGGATTTTGGTTTTGCCGTTTGTCGCCACGTCGTGTCTGCTCAGTTATGGCCACTATCCTATGCTGTATGCAGGCTATACGGCAATGTTGTTTATTTTGAACCTGTTTTTAGATGGCAGTATGCGTTTCGATTCATTTAATTGGGACGCAAAATCAATGGTGAATTCTTCGATGCTGATCGGCGCAGGCTATCTGGTGGCGATGCTGACATCGTTTGCCGCCCGTTATTTGGAGCAGGCCACAGAGTCCGCCAGCCGCCATCAACTGGCCTACCGCCGTATCAGCGGCTTGAACCATTTGGTTTTGAACCGCGTACAGGAAGCGGTTGTGGTGATTGATGCGACCCAACGCGTGTGGCTGTTTAACAAACAGGCAAAAATCTATTTCCCCAGCCTGATTATCGATCAGCAGGAAATCGTGTTTGGCGAGCTAGTCGCACGCTGGCAACGTCAACCCGACAAACCTTTTGAAACCGATATCCATATTTTCCAACACGCCATGCACGTCCGTGCCGTTCCGCTGATTCAGGAGCAGACCGAGCTGCTGATGTTGTACGTCCGTTCATTGCGTGAAGTGGCTGCGGAGGCCATGTCCACCAAGCTGACTTCGCTTGGACAGTTGACTGCCAACCTTGCCCACGAAATCCGCAACCCGATGTCCGCCATCCGTCATGCCAGCGATTTGTTGCAAGAGGGTGATGAGGCAGATCCGCTCAAGGCCAAGCTCTACAACATCATCGACAGCAATATCCAACGCATCGACAAGATGTTGGAAGATGTATCCCTGCTTAACAAACGAGACAACATCAGCCGCCAGCCGATTAATCTGATGAAATTTTGGTTGGAATTCAAGCAGGAATTTACCTTGAATAATCCCGATGCCATCGGCTGTTTGCGCATGAATATGGACGGCAACAACCTGACCGTATTGGTTGACTCCATGCATTTGCAGCAAGTGATGTGGAACTTGTGCAACAATGCGTGGCGACACAGCCGTCAGGACGAAAACGCCATTACCGTCCTGATCCGTTCAAGCGGCAGGATGCATATTTCCATCGTAGTAGCGGACAACGGCAAAGGCGTTCCGCCCGATGTACGAAATCATTTGTTTGAGCCGTTTTACACCACCGAAAAACAAGGCACCGGCTTAGGGCTTTATGTCGCACGCGAGTTGGCACACGCCAATATGGGGCAGCTGCATTATCACCCTGAAATGAACGGGTTTGAATTGATTTTACCGAAGGAGCAAGTGCAGGATGAATAAATTGCAAGAGCCGGTTTTGGTTGTCGATGACGAGGCAGACATCCGCGACCTGATGGAAATGACCCTGATGAAAATGGGTCTGCGCGTCGATACTGCGGCTGGTGTTGAAGAAGCCAAAGACAAGCTGGACAACAACGATTATTCACTGGTGTTGACTGATATGCGTATGCCTGACGGCTCCGGCCTCGAGGTTGTCCAATACATCGATGAATTGATGCTCGACACACCCGTCGCCGTGATTACGGCTTTCGGCAATGCCGACCAAGCCGTTGAAGCCTTGAAAGCAGGGGCGTTTGATTATCTGCAAAAACCGATTACGCTGTCGCAGTTGCGTTCATTGGTTAAATCGGCAGTATCGGTTTCAGACAATACTGCCGAACCCACGCCGTCTGAAAAAGTCAAATCGCAGCCTGCGCCTGTTTCTGCCGCCCTGTATAAACCCGACCCTCAGCCGGCCAAGCCTGTCGTGACGCCTCCTAAGAGCGTACAGAGCGAATTTAACCGGCCTTTGACTGTTCCGGAAGGGCTCAATTCCTTAAAAGAGCGTTTTTCGGCCGGCAGCATTAATCCTGCTCTGCAACAAGACGCACCCATATTGGAAGGCGAGGACGATATGCCGCGCCTGTTGGGCACCTCGCCGCAAATGGTCGAAGTACGCCACCTGATTCGCAGATTGGCCCACAGCCTTGTTCCCGTTTATATCTCCGGAGAGTCCGGTACGGGTAAAGAGCAGGCAGCGCGCACGATTCACGAGCTGTCCGACCGTGCCGACAAACCGTTTATTGCCGTCAACTGCGGTGCCATTCCTGAAAACCTGATGGAAAGCGAATTTTTCGGTTACAAAAAAGGTAGTTTTACCGGCGCGGATCAAGACCGTTTAGGTTTTTTCCAACATGCTGACGGCGGCACTTTGTTCCTTGACGAAGTTGCCGATTTGCCGCTTGCCATGCAGGTCAAACTCCTGCGTGCCATTCAAGAAAAAGCCGTGCGCCGTATCGGCGATGCGCGGGAAACCTCTGTGGATGTGCGCATTATTTGTGCGACCCACAAAAACCTCGAAGCTTTGGTTGAAAGCGGCGCGTTCCGTCAGGACTTGTATTACCGCCTCAACGTTGTCACTCTACACATGCCGCCTTTGCGCGAAATGCGCGAAGACTTGGGCGCGCTGATTCTGTATCTGCTGTATAAACACCGTCACGGCAATCAAACCTACAAACTCAGCCCGAAAGCCCAAGAAGCCCTGTTGCATTACAGCTATCCCGGCAACTTCCGCGAGTTGGAGAATATCCTCGAACGCGCCGTTGCGCTGACGGTCGGCCAAGTGATACAAGTGGACGACTTGCAGATTCAAAACGCCCCTCAGGTTAAGGCAGAACGCAGCGGCTTCTCCTTTGACGATATTGCCGAACCTGATGCGCGCGAAACTATGCTCAATCACAGCCCCATTCCGCCGTTTGATCCGCGTACCATGCAGATACAGGATTACCTTGACCAAGTGGAACGCAGCATCATCGAGCAGGCTTTGCAGCAAACCCGTTACAACCGTACCCAAGCCGCCAAACTTTTGGGCATCAGCTTCCGCTCTATGCGCTACCGCATGGAACGCCTAGACATCAATTAAAACGTTCAGACGGCCTGAGTTTTCAAGGCCGTCTGAAACATAAGCCTTATGTACAAGATTTATTTTGACGAAACCACATCTGCCGAACTTCGCAGCCTTGCTGCGCCTTTCGGGCTGACCGTTATCGACCGGCAGCCTGAAGAAGGCAGTTTCCTTATCGCTGACGAAAGCGGCATCAGCTTGTGCCGCGCCGGTGAAAAAGGCCGTGTCCGCGTTGATTTTGATGGCGGTGCCGCCCATTATCGGCGTACTAAAGGCGGAGGCGAATTGATTGCCAAAGCCATCAACCACACTGCGCAACCGACTGTCTGGGACGCTACCGGCGGACTGGGGCGCGACAGTTTTGTGCTTGCCTCGTTGGGTTTGAAGGTGCAAACTTTTGAACAAAATCCTGCCGTTGCCTATCTACTTTCAGACGGCCTCAACAGGGCAGTGCAAAGTGAAGAGACACGGGAGATTGCCCAGCGTATTACTTTGCACTTCGGCAATGCCGTTGATTTAATGCAGGAATTGGCAACGAAAAACGGCAGACCCGATGTGGTGTACCTTGACCCGATGTACCCGGAGCGTCGCAAAACCGCCGCTGTGAAAAAAGAAATGGCTTACTTTCACGACTTGGTCGGCTCGGCACAAGATGAAGCCGAGTTATTGGATGTGGCATTGAATACCGCCAAAAAGCGTATTGTCGTCAAACGCCCGCGCTTGGGCGAATTTCTTGACGGGCGCAAACCTGCTTATCAATACACAGGCAAAAGCACGCGGTTTGACGTTTACCTTCCGACAAGGCCGTCTGAAGACTAGAAGCAAACTTGCAACATATCAAAAGAAACCGCCGGTGTTATCAGTGCGGTGGCAAAGTGTGATATAAATACCCTTTCCCAAACTTCATTGGAGCAAACTATCATGGAATTAGTATTCATCCGTCACGGACAAAGCGAATGGAACGCGAAAAACCTTTTCACCGGCTGGCGCGACGTCAAGCTGAGCGAGCAAGGTTTGGCAGAAGCCGCAGCAGCAGGTAAAAAGCTGAAAGAGAAGGGATACGAGTTCGACATCGCCTTTACCTCCGTTCTGACTCGTGCCATCAAAACCTGTAACATCGTTTTGGAAGAATCTGATCAACTGTTTGTTCCACAAATCAAATCATGGCGTTTGAACGAGCGCCACTACGGCCAGCTGCAAGGTTTGGATAAAAAGCAAACTGCAGAAAAATACGGCGACGAGCAAGTCCACATCTGGCGCCGCAGCTACGACACCCTGCCTCCGCTGCTCGATCCTAAAGACCCTAACTCCGCCCACAACGACCGCCGCTATGCCAACCTGCCTAGCGATGTTGTACCTGATGGCGAAAACCTCAAAGTTACCCTTGAGCGCGTCCTGCCTTTCTGGGAAGACCAAATCGCTCCGGCCATCTTGAGCGGCAAACGTGTATTGGTTGCGGCACATGGCAACTCCCTGCGCGCTTTGGCCAAACACATCGAAGGCATTTCCGACGAAGACATCATGGGCTTGGAAATCCCAACCGGTCAGCCGCTGGTGTACAAATTGGATGAAAACCTGAAAGTAATTGAAAAATTCTACCTGTAAGGTAAAGGGAAAAAGGACGTGGCGGACACGTCCTTTTTTGTATTTGTCTGTTTGAGGCCGTCTGAAAGCAATTGATGGCGGACGAAATGAAAAAAGGACGCGTAAAGCGTCCTTTATGGAGATTAAAACCTGAAAAGTATTACTGGTTTTTCTCGATGATTTCTTTGAGGTGAGGCATAGGGCTGTAACCGCTTTGGCTGCGGCCGTTAGGGCAGACCACGGTTGGTGTACCGTTGAAGCCGAATTGTTCGCCCAATGAAGTGGTTTTTGCAACAGGGTTTTCGCAGTTTGCTTTGCCGCTTGGGAGTTTGCCTTTACGCATCCAGTCGATCCATGCCTGGGTCGGATTAGGTTGGCACCACAACAGCTCGGCTTTGCGCGCGGCATCAGGGTGCAGGCTTGGAATCGGCATCATGAAGGTATAAATCGTGATGTCGGTCATTTTTTCAAACTCATGCTCCAAGCGTTTGCAGTACGGGCAGTCCGGATCGGAGAAAACAGCGACTTTTAGTTTACCGTTGCCGCGTACTTCTTTGATGGCTTTGTCCAAAGGCAGGGAAGCGAAGTCGATTTTGTTTAAATCGGCGGCGCGTTCTTCAGTCATGCTTTGGCGCGTGTTGACGTTGATGAGGTCGCCAACAAGCATATAGTCGCCTTTGGCATCGGTATAGATGATTTGTTTGCCGCTAACGACAACTTCATAAATGCCTTTAATCGGTGTTTCACTGACGCTCAAAACTTTCAAATCTTGGGCGGCATAGACTTTTTCCAGACGCGCTTTCAAAGAAGCGGCAACGGATTTGTCGGCAGGCGCTTCCGCTTTGGCAGCCGGTGCAGGCGCTGCGTTGGCGTTGGATACGGCAGGTTGACCGCATGCCAACAAAGGAAGGACGGCAAACGGCGTTAAGATTTTGATTAACTTGGTTTTCATGCGAGAGACTTGCGTGTGTTGAAATAAGGCATTGTATCAAACCTCCGTCATGTCTGCATTGTACTAAGGCTCAAATTATCGTCTGAAAATAGCTTTCGGCTGTTAAAATACGAAAAAATAATTTGATTTGTTTGTATGTTCTACCACCGTATTGCCGTAAACGTGCCGCTTTCAGACGGCCTTTTGACTTATTCGCATTCCGAGCCGCTTCCGCCGGGAACGCGGGTGCTTGTGCCTTTTCGCAATAAAACCGTTGTCGGGATTGTGTGGGAAACGGATATCGCGCCTAATATGGATACGGCGCGGATTTTGAGCGTTCAGACGGCCTTTGTAGAAGAAAAGCCGTTGCCTCAAAGCTGGCGTGATTTGTTGGCATTTACGTCGCGTTATTACCACTATCCGATGGGGCAGGCGGTGTTTGCCGCACTGCCGCAGGGTTTGAAGGAAACGCGCGCGGTGGAAATGCCGCAGCCGCCGTTGTTTTATGCTTTGAACGAAGCGGGCAGGGCGCAAACGCCGCCGCCGGCTCGGTTCAACAAAAAAGCGGCTTTGTGGGACGCGTTGCTGTCGGGCGAAATGACGATGGCGGCGTTGAAGCAGGTGAACGCGCAGGCGGCGAAATTAATCGAAGATTGGGCGGAACAGGGTTGGATTAAAACGACGGAAGCGGCGAAGCCCGTTTTAAGGTCGTGTAATGGCCAGGCTTCGCACTCTGAATTTGTATTAAATGCCGACCAGCAGAAGGCTTCCGATGAAATTCAGACGGCCTTTGGTAAATTTCAACCGTTTTTGCTGTACGGCATCACCGGCAGCGGCAAGACCGAAGTGTATTTCGATGCGATGGCGAAAGTGTTGGCGCAGGGGCGGCAAGTGTTGTTTTTGTTGCCGGAAATCAACCTCACGCCGCAGCTTTTGAAGCGGGTGGAAAACCGTTTTGCCGATGTGCCGACCGCCGTGTTGCACAGCCAGATGGCTGCGGGCAAGCGCACGCAGGATTATTTGCGCGCTATGTTGGGGCAGGCGAAGCTGGTGATTGGCACACGGTTGGCGGTGTTCACACCTTTGCCTGATGTCGGGCTGATTGTGGTCGATGAGGAACACGACGGCTCGTTCAAACAAGACAACGAATTGCGCTACCACGCCCGCGATTTGGCGGTGTGGCGGGCGAAGCAGAGCGGCTGTCCCGTCGTGTTGGGTAGCGCCACGCCCAGCTTGGAGAGCTGGCACAAAGCACAAAGCGGCGCCTACCGCCTGTTGCAACTGACCGAGCGCGCCCATGCTTCAGCGCAACTGCCGCAAGTGGAAATACTTAATGTAGGCCGTCTGAAACTCGACAACGGCTTCTCTCAGCAAGCCTTGCAGCTTTTGAAACAGAACTTTGAAGCAGGCGGCATGTCGCTGGTGTACCTCAACCGGCGCGGCTTTGCACCCGCGCTGTTTTGCGGCGACTGCGGCCATACCTTCGGCTGCCCGAACTGCTCCGCCAAAATGGTGCTGCACCAACGCGCCCGTCAACTACGCTGCCACCACTGCGACCACCGCGAACCCATCCCGTTTAAATGCCCCGACTGCGGCAACCAAGACTTGACCGCCGTCGGCCACGGCACGCAGCGCGTCGAAGAAACCCTGCGCGCCTTTCTCCCTAAAGCAACCGTCGTCCGCGTCGACAGGGACAGCACGGCGCACAAAAACGACTGGGCGGATTTGTACCGCCGTATCGCCGACAACGAAATCGACATTCTGGTCGGCACGCAGATGCTCGCCAAAGGCCATGATTTCGCGCGACTCAACCTCGTTATCGTGTTGAACGCCGACGGCAGCCTGTACAGCGTGGACTTTCGCGCGCCGGAAAGGCTGTTTGCCGAGCTGATGCAAGTGTCCGGCAGGGCGGGGCGCGCTGACAAACCTGGCAAGGTGTTGATACAGACCCAACTGCCCGAACATCCCGTCTTCGCCGCCGTCAAAGCGCAGGACTACGCCGTGTTTGCCGAAAACGAATTGAACGAGCGAAAAATGTTCGCCATGCCGCCTTTCGGTTTTCAGACGGCCGTCCGTGCCGATGCGCCGCGCGTTGCCGATGCGATGGAATTTCTCAACGCCGCTAAAGAAACCCTCGCTCCGCTTTTGCCCGAAAGCGTCTCCCAGTTTGGTGCCGCTCCGATGCTGATGGTGCGCCTCGCTGAACGCGAACGCGCGCAAATCTTCCTTGAATCAACATCCCGACAGGATTTGCACCGCGCCGTAAGTTTGTGGGTGCAGGTGTTGCAGCAAAACCGCGACGGCAAAATCAGATGGTCGGTGGATGTGGATGTGCAAGAGGCTTGATTGAAATGATTCAATCCATAAGGAAATAAAAGGCCGTCTGAAAATCTGTTTTCAGACGGCCTTAAGTTTTGAAATCAGTTTAGAAGAATTTTGCAGCGATATAGCCGAGTGCAAGCAGGCTCAAAACGGCGAATACGATAGCCATTGTAAGCAGAAACTGTGTTTTCTTCCTCGCTGCAAGTGCGGCCAGCTCAGGATTTTGGCCTAACTCTTCGCGTAATTGGGATTCCAACTCGGCACGGATTTTCTTGCGCAGCTTTTTCTCTTCCTGCTCGCGTTCGTATTTGAGCTTGTGGGCAATTTCGGTTTGTTTTTTATGCTCGAAAGAGATTTTTTCCTGCCATTCAATGCGTTTGCGCTGGATGGCCAGCTCATTTTTTTCTGTCAAATCAAAGTGGCAGGTTTTACATTCCTGTGCATCTAGTTCGTCAATAATCGTCATGCAGACGGGGCATTGGATAGGGTCGGGAGTATTGGCTGCCGATACAGTTTCTTCTTCAACTGCTTCCAATTCCATAGACTGACGGACGATCACGTCCAAACCCAAATAGCTGAAGTAATGCTGCGCATTTTCGCGCTCATCTTGGGTACATTTTTCGGCCACAATCGCTTGCGGACGCTCAGCCAAGGCTTGAATCAGGCTCTCGACTTCGTTTTCGGGCAGGTTCTCATACAGGCAGGCGTGGATGAGCTCCCTATCCGTGTTCGGAGGATAGGAAACGTATACGTCGAAAAATTTTTCTTGTTTGTTCATTAATATCCCATGAGTATTTCGACTGCGTCAACCAAATGGGTTTAGCCTAAGGTTTTGTTATTGTGTTTGAGCTGTTTTGGCTTATGATACGAGCCAAAACAGAGGCTGCAGTCTCAGGCAGACCAGGTACGGTTTGCCTTTGTGTCGTTAATCGGCTGGCCAATAATTTTTTATTTATATGGAAACCTACATGTCCAATGTTATGTCTATTGTAGAGTAAATATTCACGCCCGATATTATTATTATAAAGTAAATCTAAAATTGTTTAAAATAAATTCACAAAAACAGGCCGTCTGAAGATGCAGACGGCCTGTTTTTGTGGCAAAAACGGATTGTTTATACGGAGAAGGACGAACCGCAACCGCAAGTTGTCTCTGCATTCGGATTGCGGATGACGAATTGAGAACCTTGCAGGCTTTCGGTGTAGTCGATTTCCGCACCAACCAAATATTGGTAGCTCATCGGGTCAACCAAGAACGTCAGGCCGTTTTTCTGGATTTCAAAATCGTCGTCGTTTTTGATTTCATCAAAGGTAAAACCATATTGGAAGCCGGAGCAACCGCCGCCGTTGACGAATACGCGCAATTTCAAATCGGGATTGTTCTCTTCGGCGATCAGGTCGGCAACTTTGGTGCAGCAGCTGTCAGTAAAGATAATAGGGCTTTCGTCTGACATGATGTGATTCCTTTTATATGAATATTTTTACTATTGTCGCGCAAACCGTTAGTCAAGGCAAGCTTGTGCAGACAGGGTCTGCCAGCTTACATGGAGGGCATGGCAGAAATTTCAAGCACCAGTATGTCAGATTTAGATGCTTCTGCCAAACCATTCGACACGGCCGATGATGGCAACGTCGTCGGTCGGGTTTTTCAAGTCGATTTCAAAAGTAGGGTAGGCTTCGTTGGCGGAAATGACGTTGACGATGCCACCGGGTATCAGTTGCAGGCGTTTGACCAAAAGGTTTTCGTTGAGGCGCAAAACATAGAGGCCGTCGCGCGGTGTGGTTTGGCCGTGATTGATGAGGATGGTGTCGCCATCATTCAGCACGCCTTCCATCGAGTCGCCTTTGACTGAGATAACGGAAAGGTTTTTGATGTCGCGCGTCACATAATTTTCAATCCAATAACGTCGGAACGCCATGGCGAACATGGGCTGTTCGTCGCCGACGAGCTGACCGTGTCCGGCTGCGGCCTGGATGTCGTAACGCGGTACGAAGACAAATTCGTCTATATCGACAGGATTGCCCAGTGTGTCGGTTGCCGTGGCTTTTGGGGCTTCGGAATCGGGGAAGGGAGAACCTTCGCCTGTCAACAGCCAGTCTATGCTGCAGCCTTTAAGTTGTTTGATTTTTTTTAGTGTTTCTGATTTCGGCAGGCCGCCTTCGTTCCAGATACGGCTGAATCCGGCGATGGTCATATCGATGTCGGCGGCGATTTTGGCTTGGCGGGCTTCATCTTTCCATAAGAAAGCCAGGCGGTCTTTAAAGGTATCCATGTTTATGCCTTTATGGAGGTATGTTTTTTATATGGTTTGGACGATTTGAGTGTATTTTACCTTAGTTTTTATAAAATTGTAAGAAAAAAATTACTTCATCTAAGAAAAAGTATTGCATATTCTATTTTTTCTTAGTATTATTCGATTTGTCTTAGATAAATCGATATTTCTAATTTTCTGTTCGATTTTTCTTAGTTTAATTTTATTTGGTTTAGTTTTTCTGATTTAAACCTGCTATATGATTATGATGAGAGGTGTGAAATGACTCGTTCGCGTAAAAATACTTTTTGGGTGCTGCTGGCGTTGGTACTGGGTTTTTTTGCTCTGCCTTTCGGATCTTCGGAGGCGCATGAGGCGGACGGTAATCTGACGGCTTCGGAATGCGAACGCTTGGGCAGCTTGAGTCTGGATCAGATGGATGGCAGGCTGCTGGCTTTTGCTAAAGAATGTGATATGGTGGAGGCTACCCACGATTGGGAGCAACAGTACGGCAACTTGAATGAAGAAGAAATGCTTGCCGGCGTGGTGTATGAGTGATGTTTGTGAATGAATTGATAAAGGCCGTCTGAACAATCAAAGTTTCAGACGGCCTTGTGTTTTCAATAAGATGATATTAAGGCATCAATGGTGCATTAGTCAGGCCGGTGGTTTCGGGCAGACCGAACATAATGTTCATATTCTGCATGGCTTGACCGGCTGCGCCTTTAACCAAGTTGTCGATGACGGAAAGAACAATCCACACATCGTCTTGATCGGGCGCTCTTTGAACGCTGATACGGCAAAGGTTGGCGCCGCGCACGCTGCGGGTTTCAGGTGTCGAACCTGAAGGCAGGATATCGACAAAAGGACTGTCGCGGTAGTATTCGCGCAGTAAGGCTTCAGGATCGGTATGTTCTTGCAGGTGCAGATACAGGGTGGCATGCATGCCTCGTATCATCGGAACAAGGTGTGGCACGAAAATCAGGCCGTCTGAAACATGATCTTGAAGTCCGGACAGGGTTTGTCGGATCTCAGGCAAATGGCGGTGGCCACTGACGCCGTAGGCTTTGAAGTTATCGCCTGCTTCGCACAACAGGGCATGGGTGCTGGCTTTGCGGCCTGCACCGGAAACACCGGATTTACAGTCGGCAATCAGAGGCGCGTTGGTTTTCAGACGGCCAGCCTGAAGCAGTGGCAATAAGGGCAGGGAAACGCAGGTAGGGTAGCAGCCCGGATTGGCCACCAACATGGCTTTGGAGATGTCGTCTTTGTAAAGTTCGCACAAGCCGTACACTGCTTGGGAAACAAGTTGCGGCGCGGCATGGGTCATTTTGTACCATTTTTCCCATGTTAGGATGTCGCGGATGCGGAAGTCGGCAGACAGGTCAATCACGCGTACGCCTTTTTCGACAAGGGCCGGTGCTTCTTTCATGGCCACGCCGTTGGGCGTGGCGAAGAACACGAGGTTGCAACGGTCAAGCCCTGCATCTTCGGGCGTTTGGAATGCAAGGTCGTAAATGCTGCGCAGGCTGGGAAAGTAGTCGGCAACCGCAATACCGGCTTCGCTTCGGCTGGTGACGGCAGTGACTTCTGCGTTGGGGTGGCTGCTGAGCAGGCGCAACAATTCAACGCCTGTATAACCGGTTGCACCGACGATACCAATTTTAATTTTTGTGGTCATGGTGTGGCTCCTTTGTAGGGTAACAATGCATTTGATTATATAGTAATTAATTGCCGTCGGTCAGCGGTGCTTGTGCCAAGCTTTGCAAGGGACGGTTAAACAGGCCGTCTGAAATATGGGATTAACGATATTGGAGAGAGGATTTCAGACGGCCTGAGCGTTTGGAAAACGCAGTTTGCGGTTCGATTTGTCTGTTGATTTGTGGTGGGTGTTTCGTCTTTATCCTATTCATACAGACACAAAATAAAAACGCAAAAAAATGCCCCCGGGTTGGAGAACCGGAGGCAAGTATCCAAGGAGTAGCTCTCATCAATAAGAACTAGTTACTTGGTACTATATCCCTTGTTAGGATTGAAAGCAAGAGTTTTGCACATTTTAACATTTAAATAATTTTTTCATTCAAATTCAGTGAGCTATCAAACAGGGCTTTAATCTTGGGTTGGTGGCTGATGCCGATGACCAAAGTATCGGGCAAATGTTGCTTGAGGGTCTGCATCAACATCAGGGCGGATTCGTCATCAAGCTGGTTGGTGGCTTCATCTAGGAACAGGATTTGCGGTTTGTGCAGCAGTGCGCGTGCAAGGCTGAGGCGTTGCTGTTCGCCGCCGGAGAGGATGCTGTGCCATTCGTATGAAGTGTCCAAATCGTTCATCAACGTGTGCAGCCTACCCGTGGGGCTGCTTAAGCCGACTTGTTCCAAAACGGTTTGAATCAAATGGTCGTCTTGGCAGGCCGCATAGGGATAGCTGACAGTTTGACGCAATGTGTCCGCAGGCAGGTAAGGGCGTTGCGGGAAAAACAGGCGGCTGCCTTCAAGGGAAAAACTGCCGTGATAATACGGCCATAAACCGGCAAGCACGCGAAGCAGCGTGGATTTGCCGATGCCGCTTCGCCCTTCAAGCAATACCCATTCCGGAGAACGGGCTTGGAGGTGAATATCAGTAAGCAGGGGACTGCCGGTTTGGGTGTGGATGGTAAGGTTTTGCAGGACTGCCTTGCCGCGATGATGCGGCAAATCTGTTTGGTGTGACTGAAGGGAGGGGCTTTTTTGTTCTGCTTGTTCCAAGGCCGTCTGAAAACCGGAAAGCCGTTCGATGACTGCCGCCCATTCATTCAGGCGGCGGTATGCATCGGTAAACCAGCCAAAACTGTCTTGAACGCGGGCAAACGATGTGCGCGTCTGCATCATGTCGCCGAAGGTCATGGTTTTGGCGAGGTACATGGGCAGGGTGGCGAGGATGGGGATGAAGATGCTGATGCGCACGTAGGTCGCCCAGAAGGTTTCTTGGCGGAATTCGCAGTTGGTAAGCCGCCGCCAGTTGTCGCGGATGCGGAGGTAACGTTGTTTCAGACGGCCTGTTTCGGCTTCGCCGCCGTTGTAAAAGGCGATTTGTTCGGCGTGGTCGCGCACACGCAGGAGGGCGGCGCGGTAGTCGGCTTCGCGGTGCTGGCGGTCGATGTTGAGGTTTTTGAGTTTGCGGCCGACGAGGTGGGCAATCAGGGTGCTGATGACGGAATAAATCAGGGCAACCCAGACGAGGTAGCCGTGTATGGTGATGTCGCGCCCGCCGATGTTGAAGGTCTGCACGCCGGAGAGCGTCCACAATACGGCGACGAACGCGCTGAATTTGGCAATATTATTGATGAAGGAGCGGAACAGCCCGATGCTTTTGTCGGCGATGAGGTAGATGTCTTCGGCGATGCGCTGGTCGGGGTTGTCGGGTTCGCCGGTCAGGCGCAGGCGGTAGTGTTTGTGGCCTTCGAGCCAGTTTTGCTGGAATTGTTCGGTCAGGTGGGTGCGCCAGCGGAAGATGAGGCGTTTTTGCAGCCAGTCGCCGCAGACGATGCAGCCGATAATCATCGCCATGTAGCCGAGGTATTCGACGATGAGCGCGGGCATGGACGCGCCGTCAAACGCAGCCAGCGCGTCGTAGAAACGTTTGTCCCACGCGGCGATCCAAACGCTGATGGTGATGGAACAAAGGGTGAAGCCGATGAGGACGGCGAGCATCAGCCATTGGATGCGCCCGTGCGCCCCCGTCCAGAAAGGACGGGCGAGTCGGAAGAATTTTTTGAGGATGTTCATGGGGGTGTTTGTATCGATAATGAAAGGCCGTCTGAAATCGGGATTGTATAGTGGATTAAATTTAAATCAGGACAAGGCGACGAAGCCGCAGACAGTACAGATAGTACGGCAAGGCGAGGCAACGCCGTACTGGTTTAAAGTTAAGCCACTATACTTTCAGACGGCCTTATTTCATACGGCGACTACATCTTCCACTTCAGGCTGAACACGGCGTTGCGCGGTTCGCCGTAGAAGCTGCCGCTGTTGGCGGCACGGCTGTATTGGTTTTCGTAGTAGCGTTTGTCGGTCAGGTTGTTGACCGCCAGCCCCAGTTGCAGGTTTTTGCTCGGGCGGTATTGGACGTTGGTGTTCCAAACCGTGTAGCCGCCTTGCTTGATGGAGCCGTAGGAATTGGCGGTTTTGCTGCTGCTCTTTACCCCCAGCCCGACCGTCCATTTGCCGTCATCCATCGGTAGGATATAGCTGGTGTAGAGACGGAACATATGTTTCGGCGTATGGCTGCTGAAGTTGTAGCCTTTTCGGCGCGATTCAACATTGTCGCCGACGCTGTTGCGGTTGGTGCTGCGGTTGAAGGTGTAGCCTGCGTAAACCTGCCAACGGTCGGTCAGGCTGCCGGAGATTTCGGCGTCCAAGCCGCGGCTGCTTTGATCCAGCGGTTCCCAATAAGGGTGCGGACGGGCATTGACGCGTTGGTTGTTGTTGTCTTTGTCGGTGCGGTAGAGGGCGACGGAAGTATTCAGACGACCTTCGTTCCATTCGCCTTTCCAGCCGATTTCGTAGTTGCGGCCCATAATCGGCGGCAGAAGGTTGTCGTTGTAGTCGCGGTTCATCGTTTGTTTGAAGATGGATGTGTAGGCGGCGTAAACGCTTTGCTTGGGCGTGATATCGTAAGTGATGCCGGCATAGGGGATGAAGCGGTTGCGTTTGAGCGCATAATAGGTGCCTTCCGAGCTGTCTTTGAGGTTTCTGTCCCAATAGAGGTTGCGGTGCCAGTTGGTATAGCGTCCGCCGACAATGACGTGCAGTTTGTCGGTAGGATTGATGCGCGCGCCCAAACCGAAGGCGTGGGTGCGGTAGCTGCCGTTGCCGCCGCGTGACTTGGCGGTATCGGCATCCCAATCGGGTTTGGCTTTTTCGCTGCCGTTGAACGCATCTGCGTTATAGGTGCTGCTGTCGTCGAACCAGCGGTTGCCCGTGTTCATCTTCTCTTTGGAATAGCTGTGCATGAAGAAGAGGTCGTGGCTTTGTCCGAAGGCGAAGATGCGGCCGGTCAGGTTGTTTTGAAAAGTAAACTGGCGGTTGCCTGCATCGTAACGGTCGAAGCTGTATGTGGTTCCCAGGCCGTCTGTGCTGATGCCGTTACCTGTGCCGCCCAGCGTGTAATATTCTTTTGAACTGGTGTTCTTGCGCCAGTCCAACTTGCTGCTCAGTTTCCAGTTGTCGTTGAAATAATGTTCAAACTCGGCAAAGAGATTGTATTTTTTCAGGCGGGCTTCGTTCCAATCCGCACCAAGATAGCGGCTGCGTTTCCACTCTTTGCCGTCTGCACGCATAGGCAGGCCGTCAGGATCGGGTGTTTCGGTTTGGTTGAGATAGCTTACGCCCCAAGTAAGTTTGCTGTTGTCGCCGATGTCTTTGTCCATCACGCCGTAAAGCAGGATGTCGCGGCCGCCGGATTGATCTTTGAAAGTTTTGTTACTGCCAACCGAGCCGACAAAGCGTCCGCGCAGGCCGTGTTCTTGGCTTAAGGTACCGGATGCATCAAAGACGCTGTTTACTTTGCCCCATGAGTTTGCCATCAAATCGGCGGAAAGCTGGCGTTTTGCAGTCGGCTTTTTACGGACGGCGTTTACCGTGCCGCCGGGTTCGTTGTTTGCCTGTGTCAAACCTGCCGCACCGCGCACCACTTCAATGTGGTCGTACATTGCCATATCTGTTGCACTGGTCGGGTCGCCGGCCGGGCCGCCTAAGCCGAATCCACCGGGAGAGCCGAGTTGAGTGGCAATACCGTCTTCTTCAAACTGTTCGATAAAATAGCCGCGCGACATGAAATGCGTGCGTCCGCCGCTTTTGAAAACATTGATGCCCGTAGCGTTTTGCAACGCACCTTCTAAGTCGGTGATGCCTTGGTCTTCAATTTGTTTTTTAGTAATGACACTGACGGATTGGGGAATTTCCCGCGGAGAGAGAACCAGCCCTGTGGTTGAGCGCAGGGCGGATACTGTGTAGCTGTTTTGACTTTCAGTGCGCAGGCTTTTGTTTTTACCCACTACGGTAACTTGTTCCACTTCAGCCTGGTGTACCTCTTCGGCAGCTTGTGCGGCTTGGGGCAATGCGGCAAGGCAGAGAGCAAGTGTGCTCAGTTTGAATAGTTTCTCAGAATGATGCATTTGATGAGGTCCTTGATAAAGAAAGATCTGTTTGTTTTTAAATATTGGCGGCAATATCTGTTTAAATTGAGCGGTTATTTTTTATAATCCGTTTTGTTTTAAAAATTAAATCTAAATCTCCGAATCATTTTATTTGATTCAATTTCGATTTTGCCAAACCATCGGGTCAAAAAAAGGTTGCCATCGGAAAGGGAGCCGTTGGCAACGAATGGAGGTGGTAATGCAATGAAAGCTAGATATAATGGGTAATACCAAACTAGCCATAAAGAACTATATCGAAACGGTGAGAAAAATCAACAGGAATTTTTTTCGGTTGAGAAAATTTTTTAGACTGTTTGCTTTATATCAAGATTTAAAAAAAGGTTTGATTGGAAAAGGCCGTCTGAAAACGGAAAGAATCGGTTTCAGACGGCCTTTGAATCAAGTGAGATTAGAACTTGTAATCGACTTTGAACATGACGTTGCGCTGTTGGCCATAGTAGTTGTTCGCGCCTTTGCTGCTGACTTTGTTGTTCTCGTAGTAGTAACGGTTGAACAGGTTGGTCGAAATCAGTGCAAGTTTCAGGTTTTTCGATGCCTGATAATCAATGTTGGCATTGAATACCGCATGACCGCCGCGCTTCACGCCGTAGAGGCTGGCGGTTTTGCTTTGTGCGGTTACGCCGCCGCCGATGGTCCATTTTTTGCCGTCAAACGGCAGGTTGTAGCTGGTGTGGAGGCGCAGCATGTGTTTTGGCGTGTGCAGGCTGAAATTAGTGCCTGCGGGGACGGTGCCTTTGCTTTCCGCTTCAAGATATTTGGACCGGTTGAACGTATAACCTGCAAACAGTTTCCAATCTTCGCTCAGGTTGCCGGATATTTCGGCTTCGATGCCGCGGCTGCGGACTTTGCCGACGGGTTCCCAATACCATTTTTGGTCTGCCGTATCCCAAACCTGCACCGCGCGGTTTTTCTGTTCGATGTCAAACAGGGCAAGCGAGGTATTCAGCTTGCGGTCAAACCATTCTCCCTTCCAGCCGATTTCGTAGTTCGCGCCGGTAACGGGTTCAAGATAGGATTTGTCTTTGCGCTGATTGCTGTTCGGTTTGAAGATGGATGTGTAGCTGGCATACAGGCTTTGGTTCGACGTCAAATCGTAGGTAACGGCGAAATAAGGATTGAAACGGACGGTTTTGCGGTCGGTAACCGAATCGGGATCGCTGTCTATCTTGCCGCCCGTGTAGAAATAGTCGGTTATATATTTCGATTTGATGTGGTTCCAACGCGTACCTGCCATGATATGCAGTTTTTCTTTCAACATATTGAAACGGAAGCCTAAAAGCAGCGCGTGGGTGGTGCGTTTGGAATGGGTTTCCCAATACATCTGATAAGGTGTGGCGTGCCAGTCGGCGGGTTCGGCGATTTCGTTGCCGGTAAAGGTCATCGGGTCGAAGGAAACGCCCGGGTTGTATTGACGGCGGCTGCCGTTGTTTTTGGTGTGCGTGTAAGTGTATTCGGTAAAGATTTCCTGCGGCACGCCTATAATTTCAAATTTGCCGTTCAAATTATTTTTGAAGGTCAGTTGTTTCTCATCATTGTCGTAACGGCTTAACCAGCCAGAGGCTAATGCGCTGCCGGGCGTGTAGCCTGCGTAGGACGTGGACGTATTGTAAATGCCGCTGTTTTTCTTGGTATTTTCGTTGTAGTTGTAATCCAGCTTGCCGGTATAACGCCAGTTGTCATTGAAATAATGTTCCACTTCGGCGAATGCGTTCGCTTTGTCGTAAACGCCTTTGTTCCAGTTGTAGCCCAGATAAGTATCGCGCGGCAGGTTCAATGCCACGCCCCAATCGTCGGGCTTGGTGTGTTTGCGTTGATAGAGGCCGCCCCAAGTGATTTTGGTGTTGTCGCCGACGGATGCGTCCATCACGCCGTAAAGCGTGGCATTGCCGCCTTTGACGCGGTCTTTGAAATTTTTGTCGCGTTCCAATGCGACGACGGCGCGGCCGCGCAAAGTGCTTTCATCGTTCAGACGACCTGAAAAGTCTCCCGTGGTGCGGACTTTACCGAAGCGGTCGATTTGGACTTCGCCCTGAATAATGCGTTCGCCAGTGGGGCGTTTGCGTACGGCGTTCACCGTACCGCCCGGCTCGCCGTTTGCCTGCGTCAGCCCGGTCGCACCGCGCACGACTTCGATATGGTCGTAAACGGCGATGTCGTTCATGCTTTGCGCGTCATACATCGGATTGTTGATGGCGCCGGGGACGGTAGATGAGATTCCGTCCTCTTCGATTTGGTCGATATAGAACCCGCGCGATTGGAAGCGCGGAATGCCGGCATCACGGATGACGTTTACGCCGGTGGTGGTTTTCAGGGCATCAACCAAGTTGGTAATCCCCTGCTCATTGATTTGTGTCTTGGTAATCACGCTTACCGACTGCGGCGTTTCTTTCGGAGACAAGGCAAGCCCGGTGGTGGTACGCATGGCTGAAGTTGTGTAGGAGTCGCGGTTTTCGGTGCGGGTGGAACGGTTTTTGCCGGTTACATTGACGGTTTGTAGCTCGGAAGTTTGTTTGGGTCGGGGTGTTGCAGTGTTTTCTGCTAAGGCTGCATAAGGCAGGGTGGCAATAATGAGTGCTAATGTTTTAAGGGTTGGGGCGTTCATGAACGTCTTTCTATAATTAAAATAAAATAATAATAATTATATTTTACGGTAATTTTGTTGTTTTGTAATTTAATAACAAGATTTTGAGGGTTTTTAGCGGATTTATGTTGTTTTTATGGTTTTTGAAGGTGTTTTTGAAATTAAACTAGTTAAGGGAATCAAGCGAGAGGCCGTCTGAAAATTTTTGGGGTTGTTCGGCTATAATGCTGTTTTGGTTTTTTTAAGGCCTTTGCAAAAATACGGTTTCGGGGTTTTAGGCTGAATGTGTACCCAATATGTTTGCAAAGGTTTTGGGGTATGAGGAGAATGAGATGAAGAAAGTTTTGGTGTTGCAGCATGGGGATTTGGGCGCGTGCGACTGGTCGGCGTTTGGCGGTTTGGTGTCTGCGTCATCAGGGAAGTCGATGTTGCGTGTGCCGGTTGATGATGATTTTAAATTGACGGACGAGATGCGTGCGGCGTTGATTGCACAGCAGATAGATGGCGCGGTGTTGCCGGATGTGGCTTTTGCTGATTTGGGACTGATTGTCAGCGATATGGATTCGACGCTGATTACGATTGAGTGTGTGGATGAGATTGCGGCCGGTGTTGGGCTGAAGGATGAGGTGGCAGCGATTACGGAGCAGTCGATGCGCGGCGAGCTGGACTTTGAGCAGTCTTTGCGCAAGCGTGTGGCTTTGCTGGCCGGTTTGGATGAGCGCGTGTTGGAAGAGGTGTACAAGAATGTGTTGCAGCTGTCGCCGGGCGCAGAATTTTTGTTGGAAGAGTGTAAACGGAATGATGTGAAGTTTATGCTGGTGTCGGGCGGATTTACGTTCTTTACGGAACGCCTACAACGGCGTTTGGGCTTGGATTTCCATTTTGCGAATGTGTTGGAAGTGGAAAACGGCAAGCTGACAGGCCGTCTGAAAGGGCGGATTATCGATGCACAGGCTAAGACGGATTTGTTGCGTGAATACCGTGAGCGTCTGGGTTTGGCTCCGTGGCAGGTGGTGGCGATGGGTGATGGTGCGAACGATATTCCGATGATAAGGGAGGCGGGATTCGGCATTGCTTATCGGGCGAAACTGAAAACTGAAGCGAATGCGGATGCGTGTGTGCGCTTTGGTGGTTTGGAGCGGATACGCGGTTGGTTTGCGTAAACTGTTTGAGGATGTTTGTCAGTCAGGCCGTCTGAACAATCGGGAAACCGGTTTTCAGACGGCCTGATGTTTTATAAGGCGATAAAACGGTAGCCTTCGGCATCAACTTCGAGAATGGAGGCGTAATTGTTGCGCCAGTCGCCGAGCACGATGCGGGTGTAATCGGCGTTGCGGTGGATATTTTCGCGGTGGGTATGGCCGTGGATGAGCAGGGGCGTGTGGAAGCGTTGGACGGTTTTGTGGGTAAAGGTTGGATTGACGTCCATGATGTCGGCGGTTTTGTGCTGTTTGTCCTCTTTGCTCTGCTTGCGGATTTTGGTGGTGATGTTCAGTCGGAGTGTGAGAGGCAGGAGCAGGAACAGGCGTTGCAGCCATTTTTGATGGACGGTACGGCGGAATTTTTGATAAGAATGGTCGTCGGTGCAGAGAGTGTCTCCGTGACAGAGCAGGGTGGGTGTGCCGAACAGGTCGATAACGGCATACTCGGGCAGTAAGGTCATGCCGGTATCGCGGGCGAAGGTTTTACCGATGAGGAAGTCGCGGTTGCCATGGATAAAATAGCAGGCGATGCCGCGCTTGGTCAGGTCGCGGATGGTTTGTTTGATGGTTTGAACCAAAGGGCTGTTTTCGTCATCGCCGATCCAAAAATCGAAAAGGTCGCCAAGAATGTATACGGCTTGGGCATGAACGGCTTTTTCCTTGCATAAATTTCTGGAAGAGTGCGGTCAGTTGAGGATAGGATTCGCTCAGGTGCAAATCGGCGATGAAGTAAATCGGCATGATGATATGGGACGTATGGGAAGGGTTTTATTATAACTTGGGTTGCCGCGTTTGGATTTGGGCTTGGTGTTTTTCGTTTGTAATGCGGTGATTTTATTGTTTTGATGTGATAAAGGCCGTCTGAAACATCTTTTCAGACGGCCTTTGTGGTTTATTGGGCTTTGCCCTGATAAGTGATTTGTTTCAGTGTATCTTCTTGGTATAAGTCGCTGATGGGGACGGTATAGAAGAATTCGTTGCTACGAACAAAGCGGTTGACCAAATCTTTGTCGAGATGGAGGACGTGGTGTCGCAGTTTATTTAAGCCTTTGAATATCATGGTGCTCCAACGCATATAGCCGTCTGAATTGGGGCGGATGTCGTTCATGGCATCAAGGGCGAGGAGTTTGCGGTTTTGCTCTTCTTTATCTAAAGGATGGGAATAGATGCTTCGGAAGTAAAACGGTTGCTCGGAGGGCGGCGGCAGGCTGAGGGAAGAACCTACTTTGCCGATAGGGAAGTCGTCGCTCAGATAATGTATGGTGTGCAAAAACAGATTGCCGCGGCGGTAATCGATTTTACGCAGGGCTTCGATGGCGGCCAGCGCAGTATGTTGATGGTCAGGATGCACATCAATATTGGGGGACGGCGTCACGATAATATCCGGCTGAAATGTTTCTATCAGATAGCCAAGGTTGTCTACCAAGCTGTTCCAAGTCGAGCCGGGTTTGAGATGTTTCGCCAATGGGGAGGGATTGGCACTGCGGAAAATATCGACATCGGTCGTATCGATTTTGGTCGATTTAATCTCTTTTTCCGGATTTTGGCGCATGGCGGTCAATGTGCTGTCGAAGTAGCCCAGCTGCAGGATGTTTTCAGACGGCACGCCGGCCAAAAGGGGAACGGCTAGGCTGTTCCAAACGCGCATCCGGCCTTTTTGCAGATATTGTGCCTGGGTGTCGAAGTCGCATGTGCTGTAAAGATTGCCATAGTGAAAGCTGCCGCCTTCGCTGGCGGTTAAAGTGCAGATCATTGAATTGGCGGCGTGTTTTTCGTACAAGCCGTATGCGCTGAGTTCAGCATCGTCAGCATGAGGCGCGAGGACAAGGATTTTTTTGCCGTCGAGGTTTTCACGCGGATAAACAGAGAGTTCGATTTCTTGATCTGGCAAGGACAGGTATTTGCCTTCCAGGCGGATGGTTTTGTCGCTGTCGGAGAAGGTGTCGCTCAGATTGATATAGCGCACGCCTTTTGCGCCGTATTCGAAATATTGCTTCCATCTGCCTTTAGATGAAATGGTTTCAACAAAAGGCAGTATCAGCAATCCTGCCCAAGTCGATTTGATGCGGATTTTGGCAATAACGGTATCTTGCCCGCTGATAGTGGCGGGCAAAGTCAGGCTGCCACCCTTGAGGGTGGCATGCGCGGTAGAGGGAAGGGAGGGATAGTTATAATCTTGGTGTGTGTCGTAGGCGAACTGTTTTTTATGAATAATAGAAGTAATAATAAACAAAGTAACAAAAAAAATCAGTATCAGCCCAATTAGTATCAGAAACATTGTCAGGTTCCTTTATTGTTATAACAGCTATGATATTGCTTGCGAAGTCTATTTGTTTGTTTTTCTTACAAACGGTTGTTTTTTGTACTCTAACGTCATTAAAGAAAACGTTTAAAATAAAACAGTTTTCGGGTTGATTATATATAAACGACCAAAATGTAGAAAGGCCGTCTGAAAGATTTGAAAGAAATTTCAAAAATTTCAGACGGCCTTGATATTTTAAAGGTTAAGCCGGTAAATTATGCTTCTTTTGTTTCAACTGCTTTCTGACGCAGACGCAGGCTCAACTCGCGAAGTTGCTTGTCGTCGACCACATTAGGTGCATTGGTCAGCAGACATTGTGCACGTTGTGTTTTCGGGAAGGCAATCACGTCGCGGATAGATTCTGCACCGGTCATCAGGGTAACCAGACGGTCGAGGCCGAATGCAAGACCGCCGTGAGGAGGCGCACCGAATTTCAGGTTGTCCAAGAGGAAACCGAATTTCTCTTGTTGCTCTTCAGGGCTGATTTTCAGCGCGGCAAACACTTTTTCTTGTACGTCTGCACGGTGGATACGGATAGAGCCGCCGCCGATTTCCCAGCCGTTCAATACCATATCGTAGGCGCGAGCCAGGCAGTTTGCAGGGTCGGAAACCATCAGGTCTTCATGACCTTCTTTTGGTGCGGTAAACGGATGGTGTACGGCAACGTAGCGGTCAGCTTCTTCGTCGTATTCGAACATTGGGAAATCGACCACCCACAAAGGCTTCCATTCGTCTACGAAGTAGCCGTTGTCTTTGCCGTGTTCCAAACCGACTTTAATACGCAATGCGCCGATGGCTTCGTTTACGACTTTGGTTTTGTCTGCGCCGAAGAAGATGATGTCGCCGTTTTGCGCGCCGGTACGCTCGATGATTTCTTTCAGAGCGTTTTCGGACAGGAATTTCACGATTGGAGATTGCAGGCCGCTGTCTTCGCCGTTGGAGAGGTTGCTCACATCATTTACTTTGATGTATGCCAGACCTTTCGCGCCGTAGATGCCGACAAATTTAGTGTATTCGTCGATTTCTTTGCGGCTAAATTTCGCGCCGTTCGGTACGCGCAGAGCGACCACGCGGCCGCCTTTCATATCGGCTGCGCCACGGAAAACTTTGAATTCCTCAGTTTTCATCAAGTCGGTCAACTCGGTAAATTTCAAGTTGATGCGCATATCTGGTTTGTCAGAGCCGTAGTAGAACATGGCCTCAGAGTAAGGCATGCGTGGGAAGTTGCCCAAATCTACATTCAAAGCATCTTTGAAGACTTGTTTGGCCATGCCTTCAGTGATGTCCATGATTTCATCCTCGTTCAGGAACGAGGTTTCCAAGTCGATTTGAGTGAATTCAGGTTGACGGTCGGCACGCAAGTCTTCATCACGGAAACATTTGGTAATTTGGTAGTAACGGTCGAAACCTGCAACCATCAGCAATTGTTTAAACAATTGTGGAGATTGCGGCAGAGCGAAGAATTCGCCCGGATGAACGCGGCTTGGTACGAGGTAGTCGCGCGCGCCTTCGGGAGTGGAGCGGGTCAGCATTGGGGTTTCAATGTCGATGAAGCCTTGCGCGTCCAAGTAGCGGCGAACGCCCATAGCGACTTGGTAACGCAGGCGCAGGTTACGTTGCATGGTAGGACGGCGCAAGTCGATAACACGGTTGGTCAGGCGAACGTTTTCGCTGATGTTTTCATCATCGATTTGGAACGGAGGCGTAGCGGCAGCGTTCAAAACTTCGATTTCTTTAGCAAGGATTTCGATTTTGCCGGAAATCATTTTGTCGTTGGTTGTGCCTTCAGGGCGGTTGCGTACGCGGCCGGTAATGCTCAAAACGTATTCGTTGCGGGAGGAGTCGGCAGCGGCAAATGCTTCCGGAGTGTCAGGGTCGATAACGACTTGAACGATGCCTTCGCGGTCGCGCAGGTCGATAAAAATCACACCGCCGTGGTCGCGTCGGCGGTGTACCCAGCCTTTGACGGTAACGGTTTGGTCTAAGTATTGCTCGCTGATAAGGCCGCAATAGTTGGTACGCATAAAATCACCTTTTTATATTGTTCAATTTAAAAAAGAAGGAAAGGCCGTCTGAAAAAAAAGAAGACCTTAATTGTTATGTTCGGTATCACCGTCTTCTGACGGTTTTTGGGCAGATAGGGCTTTAACCGGTAAGTCGTCCGGCATGACCATGCCCAGTGAAATTACATATTTCAATGCCTGATCCACGCTCATGTCCAGCTCGCGAACGTCGTTTTTTTTAACCATGATGTAATAGCCGCCGGTCGGGTTGGGTGTGGTTGGGACGTAAACGGAAATATAGTCCTCATCTTGCGGCAGGCTGCCTTTGAGTTTGTCGGGGATATGACCGGAAACAAAGGCTATCGTCCAAATGCCCGGTTGTGGAAAGGGAACCAGTACGGGGGTTTTGAACGAGCGGCTGCTGTCGGAGAGCAGGGATTCGGAAACTTTTTTAACGCTGGAGTAGATGGATTTGACGACGGGAATCCGACCCAAAAGGCTGTCCCATGCGCCGAGAATCCGTCTGCCTAAAACGTTGGCGGCAAATACGCCAGTAACGAACAAGACGATGGTGGCGGCAACAATGCCCAAACCGGGTATGTTGAATCCCCAGAAATGCTGGGGCTGCCAGCTTTCCGGCAATAGGCTGATCAGTCTGTCGGCGGCGGATATGATGTAGGTCATCGCCCAGATGGTTACGGCAATCGGCAACCAAACCAGTACGCCTGTAATCAGGTATTTCTTTAAAGCCTTGGCGATTTTTCCGCTTTCGGCTGCTGCTTCTGTCATCTTTGTTTCATTCCGGCAAGTTTTGCCCAAACTTTGCATTATACGCGTTTGGGCGCTAGGAAACGAGTATTTTAAACGAATGGCTTGTTTTGTTTTATTGTTTCAGACGGCCACCTTGATTGCACAGGCCGTCTGAACAATATGGGGGGAATTAGATTCCGTCCCAGTCGTTGAACATCAGGCCGAAGCCGATGCCGTTTTGTTTGTGGTTGTAATCAATCAGGCTTTCGCCGTAGCCGTGGAAACCGCGGACAACGCCTTTGAGTTTGCCTTTAATTGGGAAGGTATAAGCAGCTTCAACGGCACCGCGTCCGCTTTTGGGGTTGTAACGCAGGACGGAATAAACATTTTGTTTGTCATTGAAGCGGTATTGGACTTTCAAGTCGCCGTAGCCCATGTATTTGTTGATGTCCGGATTGTCGTCGTCATCTCCTTTTTGGTCAAAGGCGCGCATCCAAACTCTAGGAATAACGGTCAGCTTGCCCCATTCCATGCCGGTCATGGCGTAAACGCGGTTCCATGAGCGCGATTCCGGGCGGCTTTGACCGTTGGATTGGTGAACAAAACCTGCGCCGACCATACGCAGCTTGCCGCCGAAAGGCAGGTCTGCTTTAACGGGTTGGGTAATGAAGATTTCAGGCTCGTAGTCGGTGTTGCGGAACGGTGCGGATTTGCGGCCTTGGTTGAAGATTTGCCAGTCGGATTTTTGGGTGTAGCCAAACCATACGTCGGCACGGGTTTTGAATAAATCTTCGGCAATCTTGCTTTTGAAGGAAACCTGCATTTTGGTTTCGAGGCGTTTCTGCTCGCTGAATTTTTCCTGCGTGGTTACACCGCGACTGGGGGATTCTGGGTGGTAGTTGGGGCTGCTGTTGTACCAAACAGGCATGAGGTACATAGGGTTGTGTTCGCGTACGCTCAACAGGCCGCGTGTGTCGTTTTTATCCAAATCGTACATCAGGCTTAAAGGCGTGTAGCTGTCGGCAGTTTCGCTTAATACGTCGTCTGAAATATTCGGATGGGTAGGGTTGTCGAGTACGATGGCCGCTTCTTTTTTCTCAATGCTCTTGCGGACGCTTTGTTCGAGGTCAACCGGTGTTTTGGTGCTTTCGGTTTGCGCTTGCGGCAGTGGGGATTGAGGGGGGAGTTGCGCCGAGTAGATGTTGTCGTAACACGCCAAACGGGTGGCGTTGTCTTGAATGGTGGTGCAGTGTAGGGCGGTATCGGCGGCGGCCAGCGGGGCGGCGGTAATGAATCCGATACTTAGGGAATGTTTCAACATCTTGTTCATGAGAGTTTCCGTTGTTTTTCAGACGGCCTGATGAAGGGTAAATGGTTTTATTTGGTCGGTTTGGGCTGTGAATACGGCAATGCCCCTGAAAGGCAAGACCTCAGGGGCATCGTATCAGCTCGATTATCCTGCTTGGGTTGTCAGGATTTCCGGCATCTGCGTCAGTATTAAGCCAAAGCTTTTACTTTAGCAGACAGACGGCTTTTATGACGGGCTGCTTTGTTTTTGTGGAATACGCCTTTGTCAGCGATGCGGTCGATGACTTTAACGGATTCTTGGTAAACTGCTTGAGCAGCAGCTTTGTCGCCGGCTTCAACTGCTTTCAACACTTTTTTTACAGCGGTACGGAATGCAGTACGCAGGCTGGCGTTGTGGGCGCGTTGTTTAACCGACTGGCGGGCACGTTTGCGGGCTTGTGCGCTGTTTGCCATATTGAATATCTCCTGAAAAATAAATTCTGTAAACGCGCAATTTTAAAGACAGATTTCCTTGTATGCAAGCTTTTTCTCTATAAACGCGCGCAAATCAGCCGTATTTTGCCCAAAAACGACAGCCGGTGCAACGCTTTTGGTAAAAAGATGGTGTTGCTTTGCCTTATTTCAATAAAAATCAGATGGATATTGCTTTGCGTTTGCTTACGTTTCCATTACAATAGCCTAACTCTGCGCCGGGGTGTTTATGGGGTGCAGGGTTTCTTATTTATTGACATTAACCACTCTTTCATCAGGAATCTGCCCGTATGAAAAAATCTGTATTAGCCGTATTGGCCGCATTGTCTTTGGCCGCGTGCGGCGGTGGCGAGAAAAAAGCCGAGCAACCTCAAGCAGGCAGCGCGCCTGCTGCCAATGCCGAGGCAGCCGCTACCGATACTTTGAATATCTACAACTGGTCAAACTACGTTGACGAAAGTACAGTCGAAGACTTCAAAAAAGCCAACAATTTGAAGCTGACTTACGATTTGTATGAAAACAATGAAACGCTGGAAGCCAAAATGCTGACCGGTAAATCCGGCTATGACTTGGTTGTACCCGGTATTGCCTTCCTGCCGCGCCAAATTGAGGCAGGTGCATACCAAAAAATCAATAAGGATCTGATTCCGAACTACAAAAACATCGACCCTGAGTTGCTGAAGATGTTGGAAACCGCCGACCCGGGTAATCAATACGCCGTTCCTTATTTCTCCGGTGTGAACACTTTGGCGATTACCGCGAAGGGCAAGGAGCTTTTGGGCGGAAAATTGCCTGAAAACGGCTGGGATTTACTGTTCAAACCCGAATATACCAACAAGCTGAAATCTTGCGGCATCGCTTTGTGGGATACACCGAGCGAAATGTTCCCAATCTTGTTGAATTACTTGGGTAAAGATCCTAAAGGCTCGAATCCTGAAGATTTGAAAGCAGCGGCGGAAGTTTTGAAAACCATCCGTCCTGACGTGAAACGTTTCAGCCCTTCCATCATTGACGAATTGGCGCGCGGCGACATCTGCTTGGCGGCAGGTAACGGCGGCGACTTGAACTTGGCCAAAGCGCGTTCCGAAGAAGTGAAAAACAACGTCGGCATTGAAGTGTTGACGCCGAAAGGCATGGGCTTCTGGATTGAATCTTGGCTGATTCCGGCCGATGCGAAAAACATCGTTAATGCCCACAAATACATCAACTACACGCTGGATCCCGAAGTGGCTGCGAAAAACGGTATCGCCGTAACCTTCGCACCGGCCAGCAAACCTGCACGAGAAAAAATGCCTGCCGAGCTGGTGAATACACGTTCTATTTTCCCGAACGAACAAGACATGAAAGACGGTTTCGTCATGCCTCAAATGAGCGCAGATGCGAAAAAACTGTCTGTTAACTTGTGGCAAAAAATCAAAGTCGGTTCAAATTAATTGTGAGCTGATTGTTTGAAGCAAAGCAAAGGCCGTCTGAAATTTTTCAGACGGCCTTTTT
>NZ_KV792654.1:13454-45216 GCF_001808255.1 Neisseria sp. HMSC15G01 | reverse complement strand
AGGCCGTCTGAAATTTTTCAGACGGCCTTTTTTAATGTCCCAATTTTTATCGTTTCAAAGCCAAAGTCAATACGCCTGCCGTTACCAAACCTAAGCCTATCCACTCCTGAGTGCTTGGGCGTTCGTCTAAGAAAACGACGGCCATCAGGGCGACCAAGACCAGGCTGAATTTGTCGACGGGTGCGACTTGCGAGGCGTTGCCCAGTTGCAGGGCTTTGAAGTAGGCGAGCCAAGAAGCGCCGGTAGCGAGGCCGGATAGGATGAGGAATGTCCAGTTACGGCCGGTAAAGCCGTTCACGCCCTGCCATTTGCCGGTGTAAGTTAAAAACAGTACCAAAGCGGCGAGGATAACTAAGGTACGGATAAAGGTAGCGAAATCTGAATCTATGCCCTGTAAACCCATTTTGGCGAAAATGGCGGTCAATGAGGCGAAGCCTGCCGATGCCAATGGCCCAAAACAGCCATGCGTTGCTGCTCATGTTTTATTCCTTTGTTTCAAATTGTTGACAATATGAATCCGCTTGTTGATGAAATATCGAAATTTTCACTGCGGTTTGTCTTTGGAAAACGCTATAATAGAACTAATATTCTTTTTCTTCCAGCTGTCTTTAATTGTATTGTTTCAGACGGCCTTTCCCTCTCTCAATAAAGGAAAATCATGAGCTTCAAAACCGATGCTGAAATTGCCCAGTCTTCCACCATGCGCCCGATTGGCGAAATTGCCGCCAAGCTGGGTTTGAACGTGGACAACATCGAGCCCTATGGTCATTACAAAGCCAAAATCAATCCGGCTGAGGCATTCAAGCTGCCTCAAAAACAAGGCCGTCTGATTTTGGTTACCGCCATTAATCCGACTCCTGCGGGTGAGGGTAAAACCACTGTAACCATCGGTTTGGCGGACGCGTTGCGCCATATCGGCAAAGATTCGGTGATCGCCCTGCGCGAGCCTTCTTTGGGTCCGGTGTTCGGTGTTAAAGGCGGCGCGGCAGGCGGCGGCTATGCCCAAGTTTTGCCGATGGAAGACATCAACCTGCACTTCACCGGCGACTTCCACGCCATCGGCGCGGCGAATAACTTGCTCGCTGCCATGCTTGATAACCATATCTACCAAGGCAACGAGTTGAACATCGATCCGAAACGCGTGCTGTGGCGTCGCGTGGTCGATATGAATGACCGTCAGTTGCGCAACATCATCGACGGCATGGGCAAGCCTGTTGACGGCGTGATGCGCCCCGACGGTTTCGACATTACCGTTGCCTCCGAAGTGATGGCGGTATTCTGCCTTGCCAAAGACATCAGCGATTTGAAAGAGCGTTTGGGCAACATCCTTGTCGCCTATGCCAAAGACGGCAGTCCTGTTTACGCCAAAGATTTGAAAGCGAATGGTGCGATGGCGGCATTGCTCAAAGATGCGATTAAGCCTAACTTGGTGCAAACCATCGAAGGCACTCCGGCTTTTGTACACGGCGGTCCGTTCGCCAACATCGCCCACGGCTGTAACTCTGTAACGGCTACCCGTTTGGCGAAACATCTTGCCGATTATGCCGTAACCGAAGCAGGCTTCGGCGCGGATTTGGGCGCGGAAAAATTCTGCGACATCAAATGCCGTCTGGCTGATTTGAAACCCGATGCGGCTGTTGTCGTGGCCACTGTCCGCGCTTTGAAATACAACGGCGGCGTGGAGCGTGCCAACCTCGGCGAAGAAAACCTTGATGCTTTGGCAAAAGGCCTGCCTAATCTGCTGAAACACATTTCCAACCTGAAAAACGTATTCGGCCTGCCTGTGGTGGTTGCCATCAACCGCTTCGTGTCCGACTCCGATGCCGAGTTGGCCATGATTGAAAAAGCTTGTGCGGAACACGGCGTTGAAGTTTCCCTGACCGAAGTATGGGGCAAAGGCGGCGCGGGTGGTGCAGACTTGGCGCACAAAGTTGTTAACGCCATCGAAAACCAACCCAACGAATTCCGCTTCGCCTACGATGTTGAGTTGAGCATTAAAGACAAAATCCGTGCGATTGCCCAAAAAGTATACGGCGCGGAAGATGTCGATTTCAGCGCGGAAGCGTCTGCCGAAATCGCTTCACTGGAAAAACTGGGCTTGGACAAAATGCCTGTCTGCATGGCGAAAACCCAATATTCTTTGAGCGACAACGCCAAACTCTTGGGCTGCCCTGAAGGCTTCCGCATTACCGTGCGCGGCATTACCGTTTCTTCCGGTGCGGGTTTCATTGTTGCGCTGTGTGGCAATATGATGAAAATGCCGGGTCTGCCGAAAGTCCCGGCTGCCGAGAAAATCGATGTGGACGCAGAAGGCGTGATTCACGGCTTGTTCTGATTTAGATTGATATTGAAATAGATAAAGGCCGTCTGAAACCGAGGTTTCAGACGGCCTTTTATGGTTTAAGTGAATTTCAATTGGCTTTTTAAGAAATTGAAGAACTTGTCTATCATGCCAAACAACGTATTGCGGTCTTCGCCAAACAATGAAATGCTGCGGTCTTTGCTGATTCTGTCATAAGCGGCAAAAATGGTTTTCAGTTCTTCAGTGGTTAAACGCAGTTGCTTTTCATGCAAGATTCGGCTTAAGAGGGTTATTTCTACTGGGTTCAATTCAGGGAAAAGGTGACTGAACCACAATTCCATGGTGTATTGGACGGATCTGTTGATTTTGTCTTTTTTTTTGCTTTCTTGAGCTGTGTGTATCCTGTAAGACAACAAAGACTCAGGCAGGTTGGCAAAGGTTTTGCCATGTAGGGCGCATTGCACCCACATATGGAAATCGGGCGCGGTTTCTGTCGCGGTGTAGTTTATCTCAAGGTTTTTAATGCTGTCGTGCCGCCACATGGTGGTGGGGTTGAACATGTTTTGGGCGGCAAAGGAGAGAAAGGCTTTAATGTCTTTGTCGAGCAGGGGGAGGTCGCTTAAAACGGGTTCTCTTCCGGTTTGGTCATCAAAAAAGATGGTGGCTTGGCTGCCGACAATATCGATTTCGGGATGGCTGTCTAAGAAGTGAATTTGTTTTTCAAAACGATCCAAGGCGCAAATATCGTCCGCATCCATTCGTGCCACATATTCGACCTCTACGTCTTTGAGCATATCCATGGCAAATTGGCAGGCAAACGGCTCGCCCTTGTTTTCCGGAAGATGGAAAACCTGCAAACGTGAATCTTTGGCTGCGTAAGCCTCGAGGATTTCGCCGGTTTTGTCTGTTGAAGCATCGTTGATGGCGATGACGAAAAAGTCGCGGAATGTTTGACTCAATACCGAATCCAAGCATTCGGTCAAATAAGCTTCGGCACAATAGGCCGGCAAAATAACGGCAAGTTTCATGTTTGCTTTCGATGTGTTTTGATGTGTAGTCGGTGGAAGATTTTACTATAAATTTCCCAAAAGCTAAGGCCGTCTGAAACCTTATTGCCAAGTTTTCAGACGGCCTTAGTGTGAATCCGATATACGGATTATTTAACGATTTGGTTCAATTCGCCTTTAGCGTATTTGGTTGCCATTTTTTCCAAAGAAATTGGTTTGATTTTGTCGGCTTGGCCTTCGCAACCGAATGCGAGGTAGCGGTCAAGACAGATTTGTTTCATGGCTTCGACGGTTTTGCTCAAGTATTTGCGCGGGTCGAATTCGGATGGGTTTTCTGCCATGAAGCGGCGGATGGCACCGGTAGAGGCGAGACGCAAGTCGGTATCGATGTTGACTTTGCGGACACCGTGTTTGATGCCTTCGACGATTTCTTCAACCGGTACGCCGTAGGTCTCACCGATTTTGCCGCCGTGTTCGTTGATGACTTTCAGCCATTCTTGCGGAACGGAGCTGGAGCCGTGCATCACGATGTGGGTGTTAGGCAGGGCTTGGTGGATTTCTTTGATGCGGTCGATACGCAATACATCGCCTGTGGGCGGACGAGTGAATTTGTATGCGCCGTGGCTGGTGCCGACGGCAATAGCCAATGCGTCAACGCCGGTATCTTTAACGAAACGTACGGCATCTTCAACGCTGGTCAGCATTTGGTCGTGGGAAAGTTTGCCCACTGCGCCGACGCCGTCTTCTTCGCCGGCTTCACCGGTTTCGAGGTTGCCCAATACGCCGATTTCGCCTTCAACGGACACACCGCAAGCGTGGGAGAAGTTAACCACGGTACGGGTGGCGTTGACGTTGTATTCGTAAGAAGAAGGGGTTTTGCCGTCTTCCATCAGCGAGCCGTCCATCATTACGGAGGAGAAGCCCAGTTGGATGGAGCGTTGGCACACATCAGGAGATGCGCCGTGGTCTTGGTGCATCACGACAGGGATGTGCGGGAATTCTTCGACTGCGGCCAAAATCAGATGGCGCAGGAATGGGGCACCTGCGTATTTGCGTGCGCCTGCGGATGCTTGAACGATAACGGGGGCGTTGACTTGGTCGGCCGCCTCCATGATTGCGCGCATTTGTTCGAGGTTGTTAACGTTGAATGCGGGCAGACCGTAGCTGTTTTCGGCAGCATGGTCCAATAATTGGCGCATGGATACGAGTGCCATGAGGAGCTCCTGAAGTAGTGAAGGGTAAATTTATCCGATAAATTATAATGTTTTTTGAAATGAAAAACTACAAGCTGCTACATTGTTTTTATATATTAACGAACAGGGTCTCGGTTTATAATGGCGTAGTATTGAAAACGGGTGTGCAAAATGGATAGGATTTTGGTGGTCGAATGTGGTAAGCCTTTGTTTCAGACGGCCTTGACGGTGCAGGTGGGCGATGTGAACTATGGAGGTCATCTGGCGAACGATGCTGTGTTGCGTTTGTGCCATGAAGTGAGGATGCGTTGGCTGGCGAAGCTGGGTTGGAGCGAAATGGATGCCGGAGGGGCAGGCCTGATTATGGCGGATGCGGCGGTGCAGTATTTGGCGCAAGGTCATCATGGTGATGAGCTGTCGGTGGAAATGGGGGCGGCGGGTGTGGCCGGTGTGGGCTTTTCTTTGCTGTACCGTATCTGCAGGATTTCAGACGGCCTTGTGCTGGCGAAAGTGCAGACAGGCATGGTGTGTTTCGATTATGTTAAGCAGCGTGTCTGCCGTTTGCCTTCGGCATTGAAAACGGCATTGGAGGCCGTCTGAAATGGCGGAATCAAATTTTGCGCTTCATCTTGAACGCTATCTGAAAACCTTGCTGCAACAAGGCAAGTCGGAGCATACCGTTTCCGCTTATCGGCGCGATTTGAGTGAGTTGATGCGCCTGTTGCCCGATAACCTGGGAAACGGCCTGCCGACGCGCCGTGATTTTGTGGCGGTATTGAAAAAGCTGTCGCAAAAGGGCTTAAGCGAAAGTAGCTTGGCGCGGAAATTGTCGGTGTGGCGGCAGTATTGCAGTTGGCTGGTGCAGATAGAAGTTATGGAAAGCGACCCGACATTTAATATGAAAGCGCCGCGCCTGCCCGAACGCCTGCCCAAAGCTTTGCCGCAAGAACCTTTAAACCATATCCTTGACCATGCGCCGGTTGATGACGAGTTGGACGTACGCGATAAGGCCATGTTTGAATTGATGTATGGCAGCGGTTTACGCCTGAGCGAGATACAAGGGTTGAATCTGAACAGTATCGTCTTGGACGAAGGCTGGGTCAGCGTGAAGGGTAAAGGCGGAAAGCAGCGGCAAGTGCCTTTGGTGGGCAAGAGCATTGCGGCATTGCGTGATTATTTGGCAGTGCGTATTGCCAAAGAGGGTGAGCAGGCCTTGTTCACCAATAAGAACGGCAGCAGGCTGGGGCAACGTCAAATCCAAAAACGCCTGCAGGCGTGGGCAGTGCGCGTGGGCAGCGCCAGCCATATCTCGCCGCACATGATGCGCCACAGCTATGCAACCCATCTTTTGCAGGCATCGGGCGATATCCGTGCAGTACAGGAATTGTTGGGGCACAGCAACCTTTCCGCTACGCAAGTTTATACAAAGTTGGACTTTGACCATTTGGCGCGTGTTTATGATGAGGCGCACCCAAGGGCGAAACGGAAAAAATGATTTTGTTTGAATCAGGCCGTCTGAAAGAATGTTTTCAGACGGCCTGATGTTTTATGGATAAAAAATACAGATGGTTTGAAACCATTTGAATTTTTATCGGTCTGATGAGGTTTAAATATTGGCCTGATGTGCGGATGGCATAAAGATTGTAAGAGTCGATGGCTTTTTTAATACCGTTTATCTTTTCAGATGGCCGCTTGTTTGATAATATTAGTAATGAGAGCTAATATCATATTATGATATACAGCCTTTAAAACAGCAGGTCTATAAACTTTCTCTATAAGCATTAATGCTTATTTTGACTGTAAAACGACTTGCAAACGGGAATTGTTGCTATTAACATAACGGAATTATGGATAAAAAACGAATTTTAACTCCAGCCGTCGTGACTTCCGTTGCGTTGATTCACGTCGGTTTGGTTGCACTTTTATGGCACGCGCACAAACCGCCTCCTGTCGAAATAGCGAATATTGAATTTGTCGATTTAGGCGATTTCGGCGGTGGCGACGGTAGTCCTGAGGGCGAAGGCGCACCTGCCGCCCCCGAGCCTGCCCCCGAACAACCGAAGCCAAAACCCAAACCTAAGCCTGTCGAGCCGCCCAAACCTGTTATCAAACCTGTGGTAACGAAAAAAGAAAAAGCGGATATCGTACAGCAAAAGGAAAAACCGAAACCTATCGAGAAACCTAAGCCCGAGCCTAAGCCAGAACCCAAACCTGAGCCGAAGCCCGAGCCAAAACCAGAGCCAAAACCAGAGCCAAAACCAGAGCCAAAACCAGAGCCGAAGGCAGAACCTAAACCATCTCCCAAAGCATCTGAACACTCAGGCAGCAAAACCGGGCCGAATACTGCTGAAAACGGTAAAGGCAACGGAGAAGGCAAAGCCTTGGGCGGAGAAGGAAAAGGCAACGGCGGCGGTACGAAAGGTACAGGCAGCGGCCGTGGCGAAGGCAGCGGATCCGGCAGCGGCGGTGCGAAAGGCGAACATGGCTCCGGTACCGGTGGCGGAGGTGGTGGCAGCGGTACAGGTGCCGGCAGCAGTAAAGGCAATCCTGCAAAAGGAACCTGCCATATTCCAAGACCTCCGTATCCTTCACTGTCCACTGAAAATGGTGAAGAGGGCTTGGTTGTTTTGAAAGTCTTGGTTGGTCCTGGCGGTAAAGTGGATTCAATTAGTGTGAATAAATCAAGTGGTTATAGTCGTCTGGATAATGCAGCGCGTAAAGCCGTTAAAGATGGTAGCTGTCATGCAAGTGTTTGGACTGAATTTAAAGTACCTGTCAAATTCACGCTCGAATAAGTATCTAGGCCTAAGCTGATTGATTAGAAAATATATGCTGTTGGGGAATGATTTTAAATGACCCGATAGAAATTTTAATTTTATTTTTAACTTGGAAAAATTATGGATTTAAGTTTAGTTTTCAAATCAGGTGATGTGGTACTGATTGGTGTATTTGTCCTGATGTTGTTGATGAGTGTGGTGACTTGGAGCGTCATCGTGATCCGTTGCATCAAATACCGCAAAGCGAAAAAAGGCAATGCTCAGGTAAAAGAGTTGATGCTGAATGCGTTTACGCTGGCTGACGCCGTACAAAAAGCCAAAGCGGTAGAAGCACCGATGAGCAATGTTGCCGATGAGTCTCTGCGCGCATACCAAAACTACCGTCAAACGACAAGCAAATCGCTGATTGACGAATTGCCTTTGAACGAATACTTGGTCGTTCATATCCGTAACAGTTTGGCTCAAACCATGCGCCAGTTTGACTACGGTATGACCGCTTTGGCCTCTATCGGTGCAACCGCTCCTTTTATCGGTCTGTTGGGTACTGTTTGGGGTATTTACCATGCCCTGATCGGCATCAGCGAAAGCGGTCAAATGAGCATTGCTGCGGTAGCCGGTCCGATTGGTGAGGCTTTGGTGTCGACTGCTGTCGGCCTGTTTGTGGCGATTCCGGCCGTATTGGCGTACAACTTCCTCAATCGCGGTACGAAAACCATCGCGCAAGATATGGACGCATTTGCACATGACCTGCATGTCCGCCTTCTGAACCAAAAGGATTAAACCATGGCTTTCGGATCAATGAATTCCGGCGATGATGCGCCGATGTCGGATATCAACGTTACGCCTTTAGTGGACGTGATGCTGGTGTTGCTGATTGTATTTATGATTACCATGCCGGTGCTGACCCACTCGATTCCTTTGGAGTTGCCGACTGCTTCGGAAAAAGCGGCGAAAGAGGATAAGCAGCCTAAAGATCCTTTGCGTTTGAGCATTGATGCCAGTGGTGCCTATATCGTTGGCGGCGATTCCGATACCAAAGTGGATTTGGCAACGGTAACTGCCAAGCTGAAAGAAGCCAAAGCGAAAAACGAAGATGTGATTGTGGCGATTGCGGCGGATAAAGCGGTTGAATACGATTATGTTAACCAAGCCCTGCAAGCGGCACGCGAAGCCGGTATCAGCAAAATCGGTTTTGTAACGGAAACCAAAGCGCAATAATCTTTTGAATATAGTAAAGGCCGTCTGAAATTTGAGTAAAGTTTCAGACGGCCTTTTGTTGTATTTGGTAACTATATGTCCAGGCTGTATAATTAGCGGATTAAATTGAATAACGACAATACAGGAACCGCCATGACAGAAACCATCGAACGCGACAGTATGCAATACGATGTCGTGATTGTCGGCGCAGGCCCGTCGGGTTTGTCCGCCGCCATCAAACTCAAGCAGCTTGCCGAAAAGAATGGACGCGAAATCAGCGTTTGTGTGGTGGAGAAGGGTTCGGAGGCCGGTGCGCACTCGCTGGCCGGTGCCATCATCGATCCGATTTCTTTGAATGAGCTGATTCCTGATTGGAAAGAAAAAGGCGCGCCGCTGACGCGTACAGTGACGAAGGACAGGGTTTTGTTCCTGACCGAGAAAAAAGCCTTCAACTTGCCGGTTACCCCGAATTTCGACAACCATGCGAACTATATTGCCAGCTTGGGCGAAGTCGTGCGCTGGCTGGCGGAGCAGGCGGAAACTTTGGGTGTGGAAATCTATCCGGGCTTTGCCGCTGCCGAAGTGCTGTATCACGAAGACGGTTCGGTCAAAGGCATTGCGACCGGCAATATGGGTGTGGGCAAAGACGGAGAACCGACCGAATCATTCCAGCCCGGCATGGAGCTTTGGGCGCAACAAACCATATTTGCCGAAGGCTGTCGCGGCTCGCTTTCCAAGCAAGTTATTGAACAATTTAAGCTCGACCAAAACAGCGAGCCGCAAACTTACGGCTTGGGCATTAAAGAAATTTGGGAAGTGCCGTCTGAAAAACATCAGCCCGGTTTGGTCATGCACAGCGCAGGCTGGCCGTTGGACAGCAAAACCTACGGTGGCTCGTTTATTTATCACTTTGACGAAAACAAAGTCGCTGTCGGTTTTGTGGTCGGCTTGGATTATCAAAACCCTTATTTGTCGCCGTTTGAAGAGTTCCAACGTTTCAAAACTCATCCTGAAATCCGCAAAACCTTTGAAGGCGGCCGCCGTATCGCTTATGGCGCGCGTTCGCTGATTGAAGGCGGTTTGCAAAGTTTGCCGAAGCTCTCGTTCAAAGGCGGCGTTTTAATTGGCGATGCGGCGGGTTTCCTGAATATGCCGCGCATCAAAGGCATTCATACCGCGATGAAATCCGCCATGCTCGCCGCAGAAGCAGTATTTCCTTTGTTGGAAAACCTCGAAGAAGTGGAAAGCTTCGATAGCGGCAAAGAGGCCACCGATTATCAGCAACGCTTTGAACAAAGTTGGCTGTATCAAGAGCTTTACGCCGCGCGCAATGTCCGTCCGTCATTCAAATGGGGCGTTTACCTCGGCTCAATCTATACCGGTATCGACCAAATGATTTTCAGAGGCAAAGCCCCTTGGACTTTGAAACATCACGGCAAAGACAACGAGCAGCTCAAAAAAGCCTCCGAATGCAAGCCGATTGATTATCCGAAGCCCGACGGTGTTTTGACCTTTGACCGTTTGAGTAGTGTTTTCCTTGCCAACCTTGCGCACGAAGAAAACCAGCCCGACCATTTGGTGCTGAAAAATCCGCAGGTCATGATAGACGTAAACTACAAAGAATACGCCTCGCCCGAAACCCGCTATTGTCCGGCCGGCGTATATGAAATCGTCGAAGAAAACGGCAGTCCGCGTATGCAAATCAACGCTGCCAACTGCGTCCACTGCAAAACGTGCGACATCAAAGACCCGACGCAAAACATCACTTGGATTTGCCCTGAAGGCGCAAGCGGACCGAATTACGGCGGAATGTAATTTACTGTTTTGAAGTCAAAACCTAAAGGCCGTCTGAAAAGTTTCAGACGGCCTCTATCCTATTATTTCATCAATGGAAGCATTATGAACACGCACATTTGGCAGGCAGGCCGATTTGAAATCGCCTTAGACAAACCGAAAATTATGGGCATCGTCAATCTGACCCCCGATTCATTTTCCGATGGCGGCAACTATTCGCAAAATGTCCCAATAGCATTGGCACATGCCGAGCAGCTTCTGAAAGACGGTGCGGATATTCTCGATATCGGCGGCGAATCTACCCGTCCGGGTTCGGATGATGTTTCTCTCGAAGAAGAATGGGCCAGGGTGCAGCCGGTTTTAGCGGAAGTGGCCAAGTGGAATGTTCCCGTCAGTTTGGACACACGCCGTACGGCGATTATGGAAAAAGCCTTGGCACAAGGCGGCGTGGACATTATCAACGATGTTGCCGCATTGAGTGATGAAGGCGCAGTCGCATTGCTGGCGCAACAGCCGAATACAGGCGTGTGTCTCATGCACATGCAGGGTTTGCCCAAAACCATGCAGCTTAATCCGCAATATCAAGATGTCGTCGAAGAGGTCGCGCGCTATTTAAAAGCACGCGCGGCAGAATGCGTTCAAGCAGGCATTGCCTCTGAACGCATCACGTTAGACCCCGGCTTCGGTTTCGGCAAAAACCTGCAACACAACATCACCCTGATAAAACATTTGCCTGAGTTGATGGACGCAACCGGATTCCCGCTTCTGATCGGTGTATCGCGCAAACGTATGATTGGCGAGCTGACAGGAGAACAAGATGCCTCTAAACGCGTACACGGCAGCGTCGCAGCCGCTTTGGCCACAGTCGCCCGAGGCGCGCAAATCATCCGTGTTCACGATGTCAAAGCAACATCGGACGCTTTGAAAGTTTGGGAAGCATTGGGCATATCGGCATAATACCTGAATAGAAAACCAACAGGCCGTCTGAAACATTTGCCCGGCATCTTGAACAAGCAACAAGTTATGCTATAATCCGCTTTTACTCTTGACGGGTCTGTAGCTCAGGGGTTAGAGCAGGGGACTCATAATCCCTTGGTCGTGGGTTCGAAACCCACCGGACCCACCAAATATTAAAAATGCCCGAGGCTTTTGGCTTCGGGCATTTTTGTATTTATTGATTTTTGAAGGGTTGGAATATAATGTGAACAACAGCATAAAAATCAACCTATAAAATGAATACAAAAGGTTAAAGCACATTTAGGTAATGCTTTTTTAGGCTGAAAAGGGCTTATCACATTGACACCCTTATAGTCGTTGAGGGTAAATTTGATTTTGATTATCAGCCGCCTGAGCCGGGATTGGTATATAACGTTCCCAATTTTGTATTGGAAAAAGACCGTTACGTTGATTGGGAAGATACTTGGCGTACTTTTTGACTAGGGAATAAGTAAATGGCGAACAGTTACTTTTTGCTTGCTCTGGTTGATATCTTTCTATTATTTTAAAATTAGCAATGCCGTCTGAAAATCCTAATTTCAGACGGCATTTTTTATTTTTCCGAGTAATACCACATGGCCCTATATTGAGAGGCTGATGATTATTTCGATATAACTGGACTGTTTTTCAGACGGCCTGAAGATTTAATCAACCATTCTGCGTATTTCGTTGATTGGGATACGCGGGGTATAGAGTATGTCGTAGGTTGGTTTGTCCAAAAGATCTTGCAGGGAGTATTGATCTAAATGGTTGAAGAAGGCTTTGATGGCGCCGGTAATGATGCCGGTCAGTCGGCAGGATGGGGTGATGAGGCATTCGTTGTTATCGCCCATGCATTCGACAACCTGCATCGGCTCCAGATGGCGCACGACTGCGCCGATGTTGATTTTTTCGGGAACATCCGCCAAGCGCAAACCGCCGCCTTTGCCGCGTACGCTGACCAGAAATCCGCCTTTGACTAATGAGGTAACCACTTTCATTAAATGGCTTTTGGAAATATTGTAAGTCTCGGCAATGGTGCTGATATTGACGAGGGTGTCATCATTAATGGCGGTATAAACCAATACGCGCAATCCGTAATCGGTATGTTGGGTCAGATACATAGCTGGCTCTTTGAATATTTTTCTTATATGTCAAAAGGGTAGTGTTTGGTAAGGGGTTGTTTGACTTTATGTGGGATTGGGTTTCATAATATCTGAAACATTTGAATTAATCCAGTTTGACAAACTGTTGCCATTATAACGAACTTATGAAACCCTTGAAACGCCACCCTGCCTTAATAGAACTTTCCCGCGAGCATCATGGCTCGCTGTCGTTGTGCGTCCGTCTCCTGCGTACGCCGGAGCAAAGCCACCAAGCGGAGCTGGATCCTCATTTTGTGGAGCTTGAGCCACATTTTTTGGAGGAGGAAACCATGTTTGCGCCGTATTGGGATAAGGTTGATCCGGCGTTGAGGCAGCGTTTTGAAGGCGATCATGCCAAGCTGCGTGCGATGATGGCTCATCCTGAATATATGAATGAATCATGGAATAAGGATTTTGCGGTAACTTTGCGTGATCATGCGCGTTTTGAGGAGCGCGAGCTTTTTCCTGCGATTGAACCTTTTTTGCCTTTGCCTGAGAATGTGTAATAGGAAAGGGAATCGATGGCCGTCTGAAAAGTTTCAGACGGCCTCTGTTGCTGTTTTATAATGATATAAAAATTGAAGGAACCACCATGAACGATTTGTTCAAACATCCTGTATGGGCAATGGCCTTCCGCCCGTTTTATTCGTTGGCGGCTTTGTATGGCGCATTGTCTATATTGCTTTGGGGCTTTGGCTATCAGGGTACGCCTGAATTGCCGGGTTTGTATTGGCATGCCCATGAAATGATTTGGGGCTACGCCGGATTGGTTGTCATTGCATTCTTGCTGACGGCCGTGGCAACTTGGACTGGCCAGCCGCCCACGCGCGGTAAGGCGTTGGTAGGTTTGACCGCATTTTGGCTGCTTGCGCGTTTATGTGTGTTTATTCCCGGCTGGGGTGCGACGGCAAGTGGCATATTCGGCACGATCTTTTTCTGGTATGGCGCGGTATGCATGGCTTTGCCGGTAATTCGTTCTCAAAATAAGCGCAACTATGTTGCTGTGTTCGCTATTTTTGTTTTGGGAGGCACCCATTTCGCCTTCCATCTGAAAGTGCAGCCGTTTGATGCCATTGCGCTGATGACCGGTTTGCAATCCGGTTTAATTATGGTGGCCGGATTTATCGGTTTGATCGGCATGCGGATTATCTCGTTCTTTACGTCCAAGCGCCTGAATGTGCCGCAAATTCCCAGCCCTCAATGGGTAGCGCACGCTTCACTTTGGCTGCCTATGCTGACCGCCATGATGATGGCGCATAATATTTTGCCGGGACTGGCTGCGTTGTTTGCTCTGGCTGCCGGTGTGATTTTTACTGTGCAGGTGTACCGCTGGTGGTATAAAGCCGTACTGAAAGAGCCTATGCTTTGGATTTTGTTTGCCGGCTATCTGTTTACAGGCTTGGGCTTGATTGCTGTCGGTATTTCTTATTGGATTTCAAGTTTCCTGAATTTGGGCGTACACCTTATCGGCGTTGGCGGTATCGGCGTGCTGACTTTGGGCATGATGGCACGAACCGCGCTTGGCCATACCGGCAACTCTATTTATCCGCCGCCTAAAGTGGTTCCTGTTGCCTTTTGGTTGATGATAGCCGCAACGGTTGTCCGTGTTTTGGCAACCTTTGTGAGCGGTACGGCATATACGCACAGTATCCGTTGCTCCGCCGCTTTGTTTGCCGTGTCTCTGCTGTTGTACGCATGGAAATATATTCCTTGGCTGATCCGTCCGCGTTCGGATGGTCGTCCGGGTTAACGGTTTGGCAAAATGAAAAGGCCGTCTGAAAAGTTTCAGACGGCCTTTATTTATTGATAATAAAAAAAGCTTTTCAAAGTATGAAAGGCTTTTATTGAAACTGTGGCCTCGCCAACAGGAATCGAACCTGTATTTTACGCTTAGGAGGCATACGTTCTATCCGTTGAACTATGGCGAGGCGTTAAAGGAAGGGATTTTAAACCTTTCCGGCAACAAAAGACAATAAGCCGGCGGCAATCAAAGGGCCGACCGGAATACCGCCGACAAAAGCAACGCCGATGACGGTACCGATTAATAATCCGGTTACCAAAACAGGCTGTTCGCTCATCAATGGAACACCGCGTCCGGCAAGCCAAGCGACGAAGATGCCGATAAGGACGGCGGCAATCATTTTGAAATTGAGAAACTCAGACAGCGGCGGAATCTGTATTTTGCCCGAAACCAGCGGACTCAATACGCCGATGGTCAGTATAATGATGCCCACTTGCAGGCCGTGTTTTTCCACGAAGGGAATGTATTGCGACAAAGCGGTTTGCTGCATCAGCAATAAGACGGCCGCCGAAATCGTAATCGAGTTGTTGTTGCTGACAACGCCCAAAAAAATCAGCGTAACCAGAAACAAAGGGACAAAGCTGAAATTCATCGGATTAAGATACTCGGGCTAAGGATTCTTTTGCCAGTTGGATCATGGCTTCTTTGACTTCGCTGTCAGGCAACACGTTCAATGAAGCGATGGCTTTGTCGACGGCTTTTTTCGCCTCGGAAATCGAATACGGCAAAGCATCGGAGTTGACGACATAGTCGTGGATTTTTTCAAAATAGCTGCGGTCGGCATTTTCCAAAGCGTGGCGCACATCATTTGCTGCCTGCTCGGAGCCGTTTCTCATCAGATAAATCAATGGCAGGGTAGGTTTGCCTTCCGCCAAATCGTCGCCGACGTTTTTGCCGATTTCTTCGGTTTCACCTGAGTAGTCCAATACATCGTCAATGATTTGGAAAGCCGTACCGACGTACATGCCGTAGTCTTTCAAGGCTTGCTCGTGTTCAGGGGAAGCCTTGCCCAAAATTGCGCCGACTTGCGCTGCCGCTTCAAACAATTTTGCTGTTTTGTATTGGATAACTTGGACGTATTGCTCTTCGGTAATATCCGTATTGCCGATGTTCATCAGCTGCATGACTTCGCCTTCGGCGATGATGTTGGTCGCGTCTGCCATCACTTCCAAAATACGCATACTGCCCGAACCAACCATCAGTTGGAAGGCGCGTGTATAGAGGAAGTCGCCGACCAAAACAGCCGCCGCGTTGCCGAAGAGGTTGTTTGCCGTTTTACGACCGCGGCGTAAATCGCTTTCATCGACGACATCGTCGTGTAGGAGGGTGGAGGTGTGGATGAATTCCACCATTGCTGCCAGCGAGTACAGTTTTTCATCGTCATGCCCGACTGCTTTGCCTGCCAAAATGGTAATAATCGGACGCAGGCGCTTACCGCCCGCGCTGATGATGTATGTGCCGATTTGCGAAATCAGCGCAACATCAGATTGAACAGCTTGGTTGATGACCGCATTAACTTTGGCAAGGTCATCGGGCAGGTGGCGTTGGAAGTAAGGCAGGTTTTCGAACATAAAACATTCTCTGTTGACAAAACGGAGCGGGGCTCCAATGAATCTGTTTAAACCCGTACATTCGGTCGGGGTAATAACGTTACATAAAGATATCAGCAATCCAGCGCGTGATTATATCAGTTAAAAAGCATGCAACATATCTTTCAGACGGCCTTTTCACTTGTAAATAAAATAAATTTTGACAAAACAGGCAAATAGAAATAGAATAGCTCGTTTCGCACATGGTGTGCGGAATGTTAACCTAATTCTCATGGAGTTGAGTATGTACGCGGTCGTAAAAACCGGCGGTAAACAATACAAAGTTTCCGTTGGCGAAAAATTGAAAGTAGAACAGATACCAGCCGAACTCGACAGCCAAATCGAACTGACTGAAGTTTTGATGATTGCTGACGGCGAATCTGTAAAAGTAGGCGCACCTTTTATCGAAGGCGCAAAAGTAACAGCTAAAGTCGTTGCTCATGGTCGTGGCGAGAAAGTACGTATTTTCAAAATGCGTCGTCGCAAACACTACCAAAAACGCCAAGGCCATCGCCAAAATTTCACCCAAATCGAAATCGTGGCAATCGCCTAATTTCAAGTAAGTTCAGGAGTATTACAAATGGCAAGTAAAAAAGCAGGCGGTAGCACCCGCAACGGTCGCGATTCAGAAGCCAAACGTTTGGGCGTTAAAGCCTACGGCAACGAGCTGATTCCGGCAGGCTCTATCATCGTTCGTCAACGTGGTACTAAATTCCACGCAGGTGACAACGTAGGCATGGGCAAAGACCACACTTTGTTTGCTAAAGTCGACGGTTACGTTGAATTCAAAACCAAAGGCGCGCTGAACCGTAAAACCGTCAGCATCCGTCCTTACACCGGTTCTGAAGAATAATCGTTTTACGATTGAAAGCCGCATTCCTTTTCGGAATGCGGTTTTTGTTTGTCAGACTGTTTTGTCTGTTTGATAAAATCTGTATGTCGTGAAGGTTGATTTATATTAAGGCCAAAGTAAAAACGTGCTTATAATCGATGGCCTTTGTTTTATTCTATTGACTCTTTCTATATAATCTATCAAATGCCTTTGATTTACCCTCATGTAGCTAAACACAGTAAACTTAAGGCCGTCTGAAAAAATCCGTATCAGTTGAATACAAGGAATTCCTCCCATGAGCTTACACAGTGATATTCTCGTCGTCGGCGCAGGCCCTGCCGGATTAAGTTTTGCCGCAGAGTTGGCCGGAAGCGGTTTGAACATAACCCTGATTGAAAGAAGTCCTTTAGAAGTGTTGCAAAATCCGCCGTATGACGGCCGTGAAATCGCACTGACGCATCTGTCGCGTGAAATCATGCAGCGATTGGGTATGTGGGATTTGATTCCAAAAGACGAAATTTATCCTTTGCGCGATGCCAAAGTGTTGAACGGTCATTCCGATTACCAACTCCACTTCCCGCAACCGACTCAGGCGCGTGGCGAGCCTGCGGACTGCTTGGGCTATTTGATCTCCAACCACAATATCCGCAAAGCCGCTTATGAAGTCGTGTCCAAATTGGACAACGTGAAAATCCTGGCCGGCACCAATGTTAAAGAAGTCAAAACTTCTGACGATGAGGCGCAAGTTATTTTGGAAAGCGGCGAAGTATTGACCGGCCGTCTGTTGTTGGCCGCCGATAGCCGTTTCTCGCAAACACGCCGTCAATTGGGCATTTCTTCCGATATGCACGATTACAGCCGTACCATGTTTGTGTGCCGCATGAAGCATACTTTGTCCAACCTGCATACCGCATATGAATGCTTCCATTACGGCCGCACCATTGCGTTGCTGCCTTTGGAAGAACACTTGACCAATACAGTGATTACGGTAGACAGCGATAAAGCCGAAACGATTAAAAACATGTCGCCGGAAGAATTGGCAGCCAGCGTGAAAGAGCAACTCAAAGGCCGTTTGGGCGATATGGAATTGGTTAGCACTATTCACAATTATCCTTTGGTCGGTATGATTGCCCAACGTTTCTATGGCAAACGCAGCGCGCTGATCGGCGATGCCGCGGTCGGTATGCATCCGGTTACTGCGCACGGTTTCAACTTGGGTCTGGCAAGTGCCGATCTTTTGGCTAAATTGGTGCTTGAAGCCGAGCAACGCGGTCAGGATATTGGTGCGAAGAGCCTGCTGGAAAAATACAGTACCAAGCATATGTTCCACGCCCATCCGATTTACCACGGCACCAATATGTTGCTGAAACTCTTTACCAATGAAACTGCTCCGGCGAAACTGCTGCGCGGTTTGGTATTGCGTGCAAGCAATAACTTCCCGCCGCTGAAAAAACTGATTACCAAACAATTGACCGGTTAATCATTTGAAAACATAAAAGGCCGTCTGAACGATTACAGTTTCAGACGGCCTTGTTTTTTATCTATTGTTTATTTGGCTAAAACCGATTCGGGCATTTCTTGGCGGACGTTTTAGGAAGTCAGTTTTTTGGTCAAGATGCTCAATACGATGCCGTAGGCAGGCAGGAAGAAGAGTGTGCAGATGGCGAGTTTGAACAGATAATCGACAAATGCGATGCCCTGCCAGTTTGCCGCCATAAATTCATCGTTGCTCGCATAAAAGGCAACGGCGAAAAACACCAGCGTGTCCAAAGCGTTGCCGACAACGGTAGAAGCTGTGGGGGCAATCCACCATGATTTCAGACGGCGTAATCTGTTGAACACGAAAATATCGAGGATTTGCCCGAGCGCATAGGCGGAAAAGCTGGCCAATGCGATACGGCCGACGAAGGTGTTAAATTCGGCCAAAGATGCCCAGCCTGTCCAGTTGCCGTCATGAAAGAGGACGGAGAAGACGTAAGAGAGCAGCAGGGCGGGGAACATCACCCAAAAAATAATCCGTCTCGCCAATGGTGCGCCGAAAATGCGCACGGTCAGGTCGGTAGCGAGGAAGATAAAGGGGAAGGAAAATGCGCCCCAAGTGGTAAAGATACCGAAAATTTGAAAGGGGAACTGTACCAGATAGTTGCTGGCGGCAATAATAAAAATATGGAAAAGCACCAGCCAGAAGAGCGCTTTCTTCTGCTGTGCGGCGGTAAATTCGTACATAGAAATCTTTCGGAAGTTTTTCAGACGGCATGAAGCCCTGCGAGACCGTGCAATAGAGAAAGTCTCGCAATAAAAAGGGCGGTTAGGCCGTCTGAACGGGATTATTGTGCATCGTGCTCAAACAGGCGTTTGCGTGCCAAAGCTTCAAACTCTGTGCCTGCTTTGCCGTAGTTGGCAAACGGATGAATGGCGATGCCGCCGCGTGGTGTGAATTCGCCGAATACTTCGATGTATTTCGGATCCATCAGGGCGATGAGGTCTTTCATGATGATGTTGACGCAGTCTTCATGGAAGTCGCCGTGGTTGCGGAAGCTGAAGAGATAGAGTTTCAGTGATTTGCTTTCCACCATTTTGATATGGGGGATGTAGCGGATGTAGATGGTGGCAAAGTCGGGCTGGCCGGTCATCGGGCAGAGGCTGGTGAATTCGGGGCAGACGAATTTGACGAAATAGTCGTTGTCGGGATGTTTGTTGTCGAACGCTTCCAAAATTTCAGGCGCGTATTCGCTTGGGTATTGGGTTTTCTGGTTGCCCAAAAGGGAGATGCCTTGCAGCTCTTCGTTGTTGCGGGACATGAGGTTTCCTTAGTTTTTTAATGTGGGAGGTTTTCGAACCACGGGGTGCGGATTGTAATATAAATTGCATGGCTTGTGCGGATTTTATAGCGATGAATCAGCAGGATAGGTTTCAGACGGCCTGTTTTGTATTTTATGAAACCTGTTTTCCGCTTTACAATAGCAGCCAATCAACAGGCCGTCTGAAAGTTTTGTATGTCTTTAGCCCAACCCAAACGTATTCTGATCATCAAATTGCGCCATCATGGCGATGTGCTTTTGAGCACGCCGGTGGTCGATGCGCTGAAAACCCGTTTCCCCGATTGCGAAATCGATATGCTGGTATACGCCGGTACGGAGCAGCTGATTGCCGATAATCCGCAGATTACGCAGATTTTTACCATTGATCGAAATTGGAAGAAGCTGGGCGTATTCAAGCAGTTGGCATGTGAGAAAAACCTTTTTTCAAAGCTGAAGGCGCGTGATTATGACTGGGCTTTCAACCTGTCCGATCAATGGCGCGCGGCGGTAATCGCCAAACTGTGCGCCCGTTGCAGCGTGGGTTTGGACTGCATCAAGCGTGACGGATTCTGGTGGCGTTTCTGTCATGATTTTATCAACCATGAGCTTGATACCAGCCATCATATCGTTGAGAACCAATTGAATATCCTTGCGCCGCTTATCCAGCCGGAAGACGTGGCCGATGCGAAAGTACGCCTTTGGGTGGCGCAAGATGCAAGGGAAAGCATGCGGCAGAAATTGCGTGAGCAGGGTTGGAGCGGCGAAGATTATGTGTTGTTGCACCCGGGTGCGCGTTGGCATTTCAAATGTTGGGAAGACGGCAAGAATGCCGCCATCGTACAGCTTCTGCTCAACAGCGGGCAGAATGTCGTGTTGACTGCTTCTCCCGACACTGTCGAACAATACATGCTTCAGGAAATTATAGGCCGTCTGAATATTCCGGAAGGCAGAAAAGTATATGTGTTGTCCGGATGCTTGAGCCTGCGTGAATTGGCGGCGGCCATTGAGGGAGCCAAACTGTTTGTCGGTGTCGATTCTGCACCGATGCACATCGCTGCTGCTTTGGATAAACCGCAAATTGCTTTGTTTGGCGCGTCATGGGTGGATAAATGGCGTCCGTATTCCGAGCAGGCCGAAGTCATTTATGCCGGCGATTATGCCGAATTACCGCATCCTGACAGTATCGACACTAACGATCCGACACGTCTGTTGAGAGCGATTCCGTTGCAGGATGTGTGGGATAAAATTTCTGCCAAATTGGAGGCGTTGGAGGCTTAAAACCGCTTACCACGATCCGTTAAACGGTTTAGCTTTGCGCCAAAATGCCCATTTGGAACGGCGGCCGATTTCCAGCGTGCCGCCGTTTTCGCCGTCTGTGGCAATGCACACGGTTTTCAGACGGCCTGAAGCGAGTGCGTCCCATAAAGGCGCAAACCAACGGGTTTCCCAGCTTTCCAAAATATCTTTGTATGCCCAAACATCGCCTGTCTGCAAGGTGGAAACCAAGTCGTCCAAAAAGATAAGGCCGTCTGAAACTGTGCTGCCTGTTTCTTGAACCATCTCAAACCAAGCCTTCAAATCGTATGGTGCATTGATTTTGGGCGTATCTGAAAAACGCGCCCATGCGCTGTCTGAAGCGACAATATCCGCAGACTGTGTACCGTCCGCGTCATTCCACAGCCATAAACCGTTGATTTCCGGAAAGCCTTGTTGTTCACGCGCTTGGTTAATCGGATGCGTGTGGAGAAACATTTGGATTTCCGTCTGCATGGCCAACCAAGACACCGCATCTTCGCCATGTGCCTGACCGTCCATTTCCGGCTGCCCGCACACATCCAAAACACATTCCGCGCCCCAATCTTCAATCTTCGACATACTGAGCAGCCACATACTTTCGCAAAGCGGCTCGAATTGCCAATCTTTATCTTGATAAAACGCCGACAAATCCGCACATAACCGCTGAGCCTCCTCTTTTGGGATGCCGATAAACTCGCCGCTGATAATGTTGACATGGTGCATGCCCATTTGTTGCCAAACCGGAGAGGCAAAAGCGGCCGCGCGTTTTTGGTTTGTGTGGCGTAAACGTTGCACTTGGGCAATAAGGCTGCCGCTCCACAAATGGCGTCCGTAAAATTCAGACGGCTTGAGTGTTTCTTTGCGTAATATGCCGTAACGCAAAAGATGGTTAAAAGCAGGTAAGGCAAGCGCAGGCACGGATTCGTCGGCAAAGCGGTTGAGCGAGGGGAGGGCGAGGGTCAGCTTCATAAGCGCAAATAGATAGGAAAACCGTTATTTTACGCGACAAATGATGCGTTTCGGAACCTTGCCCTCACGCCCTGAAAAAGAGCCGTTCAGACGGTCGGTTTGGAAAAAACGGGCTGTCATGCTAGAATGCGTGGCGTAAATTTCAGAAAAACAGGGTGTAAATCAACACAATAGCCCTGATAATAACGTCAATCTCAAACACGACCTCATTTATTCCGAATGAAAACCTGATTTTCAGATCGGAAAAAAGACTCAAAGTCCTTTATCCCCAAAACTGTTTAAACCAGCAGGCGGTCGCGGCAGACCGGATGTGCCGGCATTCTGCAAACCTCAAAAAACAGACCGCCCCATTAAGGATAACGCGTGATTAAAAACAAATATTCCACTCGATTTAAAGCAACCCTCTTAGCGTTTCTGCTGCCGGCTTCAGGCATCATGACCGCATACGCCATTACCTACCCTCAACCTGCACAGACCGATTTCAAAGTCGAGCGTATTTCCGAAGAGCTGCCTGCCGTTTATGTGGAAACCAATACCTATCAATCCAGCTATTGGGCGCAAGAAGCCGTCCAAGCCGGCGACTCTTTGGCAGACGTTTTGACGCGCATGGGTGTCAACCAAGAAGACATCAAGCAAATCATGGCGAAAAACAATGCCAACCTCGACATGAAAAACCTGCGGACCAACCAATCCGTCAACATCCGCATCGACTCTTCAGGCCAAGTGACCGACGTTCAATTCTTTACCGATGAAGAATTGGAACGCAACTTGGTGGCTTTGGAAAAAGTCAAAGGCAAATGGCGCATTTCCAATGCCGAAATTGACATGAAAACCATGCCGACCCTGCGCTCCGTGCAAATCCGCACATCCGCCATCGGCGATATGCTCCGTGCCGAAATTCCTTCCGAAGTGTATATCCAGCTCAAAGAAATCTTTGCCGATTCGTTCAATATGAGTGACTTGGGCGAAGGCGATACCGTGCGTCTTTTGTACAACAGCATGTATTTCCGCGGCCAGCAAATGGCGGTCGGCGATATTTTGGCAGCTGAAGTGGTTAAAGACGGCAAAACTTATCAAGCCTATTATTACAGCCAAGGCAAAGGCGACGAAGAAAGCGGTAGCTACTACGACCAAAACGGTAAGTCCCTGCAACAAAAAGAAGGCTTTAATACCGAGCCTGTTGCATACACGCGCATTTCTTCTCCGTTCGGCTACCGTGTCCACCCGGTTCTGCATACCGTCCGTATGCACACCGGTATCGACTATGCCGCGCCGACCGGTACGCCGATTAAGGCCGCTGCCGACGGCGAAGTGATTTTCAAAGGTTGGAAAGGCGGTTACGGCAATACCGTGATGATTCGCCATGCCAACGGTGTGGAGACCCTGTACGGCCACATGAGCGCATTCAGCCCTGCCGACGGCAGAGTCCGCGCCGGCGAAGTGATTGGTTTTGTGGGTACAAGCGGCCGTTCGACCGGTCCGCACCTGCACTACGAAGCACGTGTCAACGGCCAGCCGGTCAACCCGACTACCGTCGCCTTGCCGACGCCGAAATTGACCCCGACCAATATGGCCGCGTTCCGCAAACAGCAAAAAGATGCCAGCACGATGTTGTCTACCATCCGCTCTTTGCCGGTTTCCGTAGCGCAGCTGGATTAAATAAGGTAAAGGCCGTCTGAATAAGATTTCTTTCAGACGGCCTTTCCTATTAAAATCGATATCCTCATCAAGCCTACGTTTACTCAGAGAAAACTTATGTCTGCTTATCAGCCCATTATCCAATCCCTGCTTGATACCGACCTGTACAAATTCACCATGCTGCAAGTCGTGTTGCACCAATTCCCGCAAACCCACAGCCTCTACGAATTCCGCTGTCGAAACAAAGAGATGGTGTATCCGCTGGCCGATATTCAAGAAGACTTGGAACGCGAACTCGACTCCCTGTGCCAGCTGCGCTTTACCCATGACGAACTTGCCTATCTGCGCAGCCTGCGTTTTATCAAAAGCGATTTTGTCGATTATCTCGAACTTTTCCAACTCCAACGCCGCTTCGTCCAAGTCAGCCCTGATGACCAAGGCCGTCTGAACATCCGCATCGAAGGCCCGATGATACAGGCGATGTTCTTCGAGATTTTCATTCTTGCCATCGTCAACGAACTCTATTTCCGCAGCTTGGAAACGCCTGCCGTCATCGAAGAAGGCGAGCGCCGTTTGCAGGCCAAAGCGCAACAGCTGAAAGAAATTGCAGCTACACAAAATCCAAATGATCCGCCGTTCCTTATTTCCGATTTCGGCACGCGCCGCCGCTACACCCTCGCATGGCAGGAACACGTTATCCGCACCTTGCTGGAAGCTGCTCCCGATATCGTGCGCGGTACCAGCAACGTTTATCTGGCCAAAAAAATCGGCATCACACCCATCGGCACCATGGCGCACGAGTTCCTCCAAGCCTTCCAAGCCTTGGACGTACGTTTGCGCAATTTCCAAAAAGCCGCGCTGGAAAGTTGGGTGCACGAATACCGCGGCGACCTCGGTATCGCCCTGACCGACGTAGTCGGCATGGATGCCTTCTTGCGCGACTTCGACCTGTACTTTGCCAAACTCTTCGACGGCCTGCGCCACGACAGCGGCGATCCTTATGTTTGGGGCGACAAAGCCTACGAGCATTACAAAAAACTCAAAATCGACAGCCGCACCAAAATGCTGACCTTTTCAGACGGCCTCGATATTGAGCGTTCATGGGCGTTGCACCAATACTTCAAAGACCGTTTCAAAACCAGTTTCGGTATCGGTACCAACCTGACCAACGATTTGGGACACACGCCTTTGAACATTGTCTTGAAGCTCGTCGAGTGTAACGGCCAATCCGTCGCCAAGCTCTCCGACTCCCCGGGCAAAACCATGACCACCAACAACACCTTCCTCGCTTACCTGCGCCAAGTGTTTGACGTACCTGAGCCGGAAGAGAAAGCCTAAAAACAAAGATAGTGTATTTCACAGTCAATAAACTTTACATTTCTTAAAGTTGCAATAATACGCACCCTGATTTGTTCAGGGTGTTTTGTTTGATATTAAATGGTTTTGCGTTTTATTTTTTTATTTAGTAAATTAAAAATCGCCGGCGAAAACCAGGTTTAATTTTTCATTTATATCTTTCCACTTGAAAATCTTGGCCGTTCTTCAAAAGTGTGAACGCTATTACCGCCAGTTTCCGCATGAGTGCGACAATTATCACTTTCGGCCTTTTGCCGTTCTTTTGTAGTCGGCTTACATACTTGGCAAAGGTGCTGCTTCGGTATGCGTGCATAGCCGGAATAAACAAGGTTGTTCGCAAATGGGTATTGCCCAGCTTAGAAATACGCGGTCTGCCTTTTAGGCTTGTTCCTGACTGGTTTTCCTTGGGGTCTAAGCCTAGGTAGGCTACAAATTGCGCTGCGGTCTTGAACCGGTCCGTTTGGGTCAGAACTGATAAAAGGCTATTGGCCGCTGCTTCGCCTATGCCTGTGATGGTTTTCAGGCGCTCTTTTTGGATTTTGTAGTCGGGATTGTCTTTGTGAAACTGGTTCAGTTGGTTTTGAACGGCTTTGATTTGCTGTTGAAGATGGGTAATGGTGGACTGTATCAGTGGGAGCAGGTAGGCGGGGGCGGTTTGGAGTTTGGTTTGTTCGGCTGCTTTTTGGCGTTTCAGACGGTGTTGGTATCGTGTCAGTTCTCGCAGTTTGGTTTGTGCTTCGGTGGGTTTCTGCCACGGTCGGGGTTCTAGTGCTTTGCAGTATTGGGCTATAGTTTTTGCGTCTTGACGGTCTGTTTTGGTTCTTTGTAAAACGGCTGTCCCGAAACCTTTTATTTTACGTGGGTTCTCTACACTCATTCGGTAGTATTTGCTCAAATATTCAGCTGCTGCTTCGTAGTATTTCCCTGTTGCTTCGCAGCAGCAATGAAGCCTTTCTGTTGCGCCGTTTTCTTTTAGCCAGTCTTTCAGGTCTTGAAATCCGGCCTGGCTGTTTTTGAACTTACGCTCAAAAAAAAGGCCGTCTGAAATCAGACAGCAATCTATTGTTAATTTCGATACGTCTATGCCTAAGTACATGGGGTTTTGCCTTATGAATACGGGCTTTTTGCCCTAGATAGTGTTCAAATTCAGGTTATTAGAAGACCCGTGCTTCAATCTTTGTTACAGCCTTGTGGCTGTGCCGTACTTACGAAGTCACGGGCTTTGCTTGGTGTTTCGTCAAACGCCAAGCCCTGAAAATGCTGGTTTCACGTTCAGGGCTTGGGGCTTTAAATGTTTTTGCCTTCGGCGACGTTCGCCACGTGGCAGGGGGTGGGGTAAAAAAACCACCCCACCCCTTTGCCCTAGCGTTTTAGGGTTGGCTAGCGTCAAGGGGTATCCAAAAAGATTTATAAAGACGATAAAGCTGTCTTTACAAATCTTTCTGGACGTCCTCCCCCTGACTTGTGGTTAGGTGTGCGATTGGACTGCGAACATTAAGACCCCTGCTGCGCATAATACAAGAAAAATAATAGCAAGACCGAAAATAAAAATGCCAAATTCCTTAATCAACATTTTGAAATAAGCCGTGCCATGCTTTCTATGGATGTGAATTATTGCATAAACAACCAAACACGAAATAACAAATTCTAATGCGTTCATCGTTTCCCTAATTTATTTTTCCGCCCTCATTACTTAGGGCTTTATCTTCGTATCCGTCATACATTAAATTCTGCGGACTCTTTCCACCCATTGTCAAGACTTGCGGTTTTTCTGATACTGATGAATTTGAATCAGCCGTTAATGCTTCGTTTTGTTTAGTTTTATAAGGGTTGAAGGGCAAGCCATCTTTAATATAGCTTAAACAGGTTTTTTTGCTAATTTCTGAAATTTTAGACCCTTGGTCTGTATAGCAATTACAGCCATTATCGCTTTTTACGCACGCGGACGGCCAAGGCATGACTTTTACGGCTTTGTTCATGCCGTCGTATATAGGGGCGGTTTCGGGGCGTTCTGCGATACGGGGCTGATAGTCTTCTTCTGTCAAATGAGGCTTGGGCGGTTCGGACGGCGTTTGCACCTTTGCTGCTGCGTACTGCCCCGCTGCGCCGTCGTCCGCCGCGGGAGCGGCTGCCGCCTGCGCTTCGGGGCTTGCCGCTGACGCGGCAATGTGTGCCTGTGCCGTTTGTCCCTCTATTATTGGTTTTTCCATATTTTTCCAAAAGGATGAGAAATAATACAAACCTCCACCAAGCAAGGCTATTGCGATGGGTATCAGATAAAGAACCTTGCTGCGCTTGGTTCTGATTTTGGTGTGTTCTTCAGCGGACTTGTACAGCCCATACACGCTTTTATCAAGCCTATACACGCTGATTAGGGCTTCCCTGATGTTTGCCCTGCTTTCAGGGTCTTTTGCGCCGCCTGTCGTCCATTCGAGCTTACGGCGCAGTCCTAAATTAGTCTTGCCGAAATGGGTGTGGTGTTCTATCAGTCCGCGCAAATGGACGTCTATCAGACGGGGATGTTGAGTTATCAAGAGGAAATCAAGACCACGGTGTCTATGTGTTTCAAGTTCGGCGACGTAGTCAGGTACTTTCGAACCGCTAGGACGTGGGCGGAATATGCGTTGGCATTCGTCAACAACGATAATCGCGCCCGGCGGTGCCCACTTCGGCCATGTCTGAATGCTTTCTCCTTCTGGTATTTCTTCATGTGGTATTTTCAGGTCAAGAATGCCGTCTACATAAAGCGGACGATTCATAAAGTCTTTTTGCTTGGCAAGCATGGAAACGACTTTCAGGGTTTTGCCCGAACCCGGTACGCCTGTTAACAGATATAACATGTTTTCTTCCTATTTCGACTGAATGATGGTAGACAGTTTTTTAAAGCCTTTTAGGGATATTACGAAGCTGAACGCACCAAATATCCAATTCAGAATGACACCGAATCCCGCTATATACAGTATTTGCAAGGCTTCGTCGGGGAAACCGCCGATACTACGGCTTATTTCGTTAATGAAATAATCCTGCAAAGCATTCAGTCCTGTTACTGAAATAAAACTCAAACCTACGGCGGTCAGTATGCGCCCTGCTACGGACATGAGGACGCCTGTTATCAATGATGCCCAGTTCATTTCACAATTCCTTTACGGATTCATAGACAAAATAGGCACATGTCAGCACGCATATTGCGATGAAGATGGGGCGCAGCTTGCGCGCCAAGTCGCACAACGGGTCATAGCTGAACTCTACCTGTCCCAATGCACCGAAATCTACGGAGCGGGGAGCGGGACACTTCCCGTCAGACTGGAACACGTCCAAAGGCTTGAAATTCAGGTCTATGGTCTGTTCAGGTAGTTTAATATCTTCCGACTTTCCTCCCAAAATACATTGAGCAGTATTCGGGTTCTGCTTACAAAAATCTTGTTTCTGATTCTCTTCGTTTTGATTTTGCTGCCCTGTCGGATTGTTCGGCTGATTCGGTGTATTTGGCGAATTCGGGCTATTTGGTGCGTTTGGCGTGTCTGGACTCTCCTGTCTGCTCGGTGTTGTCTTTTCGGGCTTATTCGGTGCTTCTGGACTGTTTGGCTTTAAATCTGGACGCGGAACATAATCAACGCCTACAGTGCCATCTTGATTCATTTTGAATCTTGTTTGTTGAGGGGTGCTACTACCTTCAGGGGTATATGGCGCACTAAGTGCGGTATCAGGGCTAAATGTGCTTGGCTCGGCAGATTGATTCATAACGCCCATTTTTGCCAGTTGGTTCATCAACTCGGCATGGTTTGTCTGATTGTTTTCAAGCATACGCTTGAGAATGTCTAACATTTCTTTTTGTGTCAGCATGAAATCTTCAGGTTTTACTTGGCTTTGATTTTGTGCAATCTTCTCTTTTTCTGATTCTGGAACTGTACCTTCTTTATATGTATTGTAATAAACATAGACACGTTTATCTGATGGAGTGCTAACAGTAATCCTTGATGGTGATGAATTAGGAATGTCAATATCAACATGAGAAGAAAAACGGCCTAGATTATCAGAAAAGACGTCCAAAGAATTACTTTTTGAACCATTTAAATTAATTCCAAATTTAGAATAGAAAACATAATTTTGATAACTGCCATTTATATTTACTATCAATTGATATTTAATCATTCGATTCTTTTTTGCTTCTTCGTCTTTCTTCTGTTCTTCTTTCTTTTGTTGGTCTTGTTGTTGCGCTTTTTGTGCTGCTTCTGCTGCTTTTCCAGCTGCTGCTTGTGCTACTGCTTTTTGGTAGTTTCCTTCGGCTTCTGCTTGGCGTTGTGCTGCATAAAATCTTTCTGCTGCATCTCTATATTGTTGCTGTGATGGATTATTTACTAACCCTAAAGATCGCCCTAAATTCACAATTGATTCAGGCAATCCACCAAATAGATTATTTCCGAAATCTCCTAAAGCAAGTACCGAACCTTCAAATGCTGACTTATAATTTCCAGCTCTTAACTGAGTTGCTACATATGATCCATTTTTACTTAAAGCATTTGCAATTGATGAGCCAAACCATACACCCGTAGCAGTTTTCTGAATTGCGCTTGTACCAACTCTTTGATTAACAGTTGTATACATTTTGCCAGTTTCGCCGTACTTTCCCGTAACGGTTACAGTCTTGTTTTGACTTCCGTTGTATGTTCCACCGTCTTTGTTTACGGTCGGTTTGCCGTTGTTTTGTACGTCAACCTTCCAAACGCCTGTTTTTGGATCGTAGCCACGACGTTGCAAGGCTTGGTCACTCGGAAAGCCTGCGTTTTGATGTTGTCCCGGCGGCGGTAATCCTACTTCTGCCCATGCCTGCTCTACGACCAAGAGCGAGCCAAGACATACAAAAAGACGGCTAATGTTAGGGGCTTTACCATACCCAATAAAAATGCTGATTCGGGTGTCATTCTTCATTTCTTTCTCTCTGCCATAAAACCAGTTTCACAATAACGACAACGGCAAAGACGGCAATCATGGCATACATCATCTGTGTGCCGATTTGTTCGCCGAGACGGTAATATTTCATGCTGTCGCACTGCGGAAATTGAAGTTTTACGGTCTGTTCGTTATAAGTCCAAGTCTGTCCGTTAAAAACGGGGTGATGCAACACCCCGTCTTTGTCTATGGTCGGTACGACTTGAGTCATCACTTCGTTTGTTGCCTGCTCTGCCGTTTCATGACAGATTCTGCCGACCTGATAACCCATGTTGCACCTTATGCAGAGCGTTTCACTGCGGATTTGATAACACTAATGGAAACGGCGGCAACGGCCAAAGCAACGGCAACCGCGCCGACGGCAATAATGCCCGATTTCAATGAGCCCAATTCTGTTTTAGCGGCTTCGACCATGCCGTTATCTTCTGCGAATGCTAATACTGGCAATGCTGCAACGGTTACAAAAGCGGCTGCTTTTTGAAATTTGGTTTTAATACTCATGATATTTTCCTTTATGGAGTTAAAAAAATGGTTGTGGCGGTGTTTCGGGGTCAATTCAGGGAACACCGCCGAACCCCTGAAACTGGTTTATGCTTCGTCCGAATAGTAGATGTTGTCTTTAAATGCACGAGGAAACACTTGCATTGAGACGATTTGCTGCGGTTTGTAATGCTCGTACTTTTCTGGATGTTTTGTGCGAACTTCGCAAAGGCGGGTTTCTGTATCTGAACGGATAATCAAACCGACATAGTGGGTCTTGCTGAATGTGCCGTCTTGGTTTTTGCGTTCTCGTGCGAACATCCGGTCAAATGCGGCAATGACGAAAATACCTTGTTTGCGTTCGGTTTCTTGAGACATGATGTTTCCTTTCTGCCAACTTAGGGCATATTGATGATGGTTTCTCGGTTATAAAACGCCCATTTCGGGCTAATTAAGCTGGATAAAATACGGTTGTAGTTTTCTTCTGTAATGGCTTTGAGTTCTCTGTTAAATTCATGTTTTGCATACTGTTTTAAATATGGCTCAATGCAGATAATCCATTTCTGGAGCTTCTCGCGCCATAGGCGCGAACCAGCACTTACAAACGAAAAATTGCTGTTTGCAATCTTCCACAGACTTTTTTTGTCGATGGTTGTACGAATCAGGCGATAGCCTTTGTCTTCAGGAAGTCTGCTGTTAATGTGTTTTGAAATGTATTTGGCCACATATCTTGCCAAGCCTTTGCTGTTGGTCTTTACCGGCAAAAGTTCGGAACGGCCGAAACCGTATTTATCCATGTTTTCACGAAGAATTTGCCAAAGCTGACGGAGTGCTTTGTTTGCTGATGTGTAGTTTCGGGCTTGAATTTGCTTAAAATTCAGGCCGCGGCGAATGTCTTCGCGTGTGTTCACAATCAGATGGAAATGAATACGACCGCTTTTCATGCGCTCGTATACGCAGACATAATGTTCGAAATGTTTTTTAAGAAAGTTTGTGCGCAGGCTGTGAAAGCGGCGGCTTGCCTCTTTGACGTCTTATACGTCGTCGGCAAATGTAAGGGTAAGGAATCCAACCTTTTCAATTCCGAAAACTTCGATGAACTGGCGTACATTCATCTCAAGGGCGGCGGCGGATTTCTTGTGTGAGGTGGAAAATTCGTTGAATTCGGGTTTTGCTGTGTTCGGCAGGTATTTTTCGTAACCAATCGGAATTTGCTTTGCATTGTTTTTATTAAGGTTTTCTGCCTCAATGCAGTTGTTACTATTTAGACAAGGAAGAGCGCGTTCCGCGCTTGCTGAAGCTGAACGATTCATGATTGCACCTCCGCCATCAGTGCGGATACGCTTAATTGACCGTATAAATCGGCTTCGCCATAAGTGATTTGGGGATTGTTGGGATTGCGGATAGGAAAAGCTCTGGTTTCCAAGCAATCGATGGTTCCGCAGGTCTCGGAAAACAGGCGGAAGATGTAGGCAACGGGATTTTTTTCAGGTTGCGGTGTAATTGTGTAGTAGGCAAATGTTGACATTTCAGACCCCTTGAAAATTCGGTTAATCGGAACTTGTCAAGGGGTTTGTTTTGTAATTTACACTCCCTTAACGGAGTGCAATATATAAGTGCAATATATAAGGCCGTCTGAAATATTCAGACGGCCTTTTTA
>NZ_KV792654.1:0-13434 GCF_001808255.1 Neisseria sp. HMSC15G01 | reverse complement strand
AGGCCGTCTGAAATATTCAGACGGCCTTTTTAATTAATCCATATCACTTTCGGGCAATTCTGCCGAACCCATGCGGCGCAGGATGATATTGGTTTTGTTGTGCATCCGTTTGCTCTTAGGGTGGTCTGCGTAAAACAGAGGAGCCGGAACGCGTGCTGTGAGCTTGGCGGCTTGTTGGCGTGTGAGGGCGGAGGCAGGTTTCTTGTAGAAATACTGGGACGCCGCTTCCGCGCCGAATACGCCGTAGTGCCATTCGATTGAGTTCAGATACAGCTCAAAAATGCGGTCTTTGTCGGTAACGGCTTCCATCATCGCGGTAATCGCCGCTTCTTCACCTTTGCGGATGTAGCTGCGGCTTTCGTTGAGAAACAGGTTTTTCGCCAGTTGCTGGCTGATGGTCGAACCGCCGGCTTTGACTTCGCCGCTTTGCTTATTGCGTTTCATAGCGTATTTGATGCCGTTCCAGTCAAAGCCGCTGTGTTCGGCAAAGTTGGCATCTTCGGAAGCAATCAGGGCTTTTTTGAGGTTGACGGAGATTTGGTCGTAAGGCACCCAGCGGTAGTCCAGCTCGACATCGCGGCCTTCTTTTGCAAACTGGCTCATGCGCATGGACATGAAGGCGGTTTTGCTAGGTGCGACGGCGCGGTAGGTAATGATGTTGCCGTACACATAAGCGTTGAAGAAAATGAAGATGCCGATGGGCAGGGCAATCAGCCATTTAATGATGCGGAACATGGTTACAGGGCTTTCATGTATTCGATAACAGGGCGGATATCGGGTGTAAATCCGCGCCAAATATGGTAGGAGGCGGCAGCCTGACCGACCAGCATGCCCAGGCCGTCTGAAACTTCGGCCGCGTCGTTGCTTTGGGCAAAGTTCAAAAATGTCTGCGCCGCGTCGCCGTAAACCATATCGTAGGCAAGGCGGCAGTTGCGGAAAATTTCAGGGCTGACGGCAGGAAGCTGACCGCTCAAGCCGCCGGACGTGCCGTTGATGATGATATCAAAACCGCCGTTCAAATCCGCCATCGGGACGGCTTCAATGCCGAAAAGCCGCGCCAATTCCTCGGCTTTGGCATGGGTACGGTTGGCAATGACGATACGGGCAGGGCGGTGTTCTTTCAAAACCGGAATCACGCCGCGCACCGCGCCGCCTGCACCCAAAAGCAAAATGGTTTTGCCTTCAATGGCAATGTTTTTAACCTGCGTGATGTCGTTGGCCAAACCGATACCGTCGGTATTGTCGCCGCGTATTCTGCCGTCTTCCAACCACACCAGCGTATTGACCGCGCCGGCAGCCAAGGCGCGGTCGGAATGTTCGTCCGCCAGCGCAAAAGCTTCCTGCTTGAACGGAACGGTTACATTCGCACCTTGCCCGCCCTCGGCGAGAAACGCCGCAACAGCCTCGGCAAAACCGCCGATTTCGACACAAATGCGTCCATATTCGATGGCCGCACCTTCCTGTAGCGCAAACTGCTGATGGATTTGCGGCGATTTACTGTGTGCAACGGGATTGCCGAAAACGGCGTAACGGGGGAGGGTAGTCATGGTCGTGTTCCAAAAGACGGGACGGCTATTTTATAACGGCGGCGTACAGATGGAAACGATGCCGTCTGAAACGGTTGTCAGGTAGCATGATGGAATATTTGTTTCTTGAAAAAAAAAAAGTCATTTTTTTACAATTTAACTTTATTTTGTTGATAAGAACGAAAGGGGCAGACATGAAAAAGATGTTGTGCTTGGCAGTATTTGCATTAGGGTTGGCAACACCGGCGGTGGCGGAAGATTGGGTGTTGCTAGGTATTAACAGTAACAATACTACCATATTTGGTGATGCAGACAGCCGTACGGACAATAGTGCATGGTTTGAAACAAGGTACGCCGAGCCGAAAAAGATGATTAGCAATGGAAAATTTTATAATACAGCTAAAGCGTTGGAAGAAATGGATTGCAGTGGTAAACGTTTTAGGGCTTTGACAGTAACGTGGTATTCCGAATCGGGAAACCCTATCGGTTCTTATACACCATCCTATGCCGAATGGAGTTATGTTATTCCCGGTACGGGTGGAGAGAGTGTGTACAAATTTGTCTGCAACCGCTATCCTCGCTGATCGTTTTTAAACCAAACAACAGATGCCGTCTGAACTGCTTTCAGACGGCATCTGTTTTGTCGGCATTCGGACAAAAGGGCGGGCATTCCGCTTTTGAACAGACAAACCGAAGCATATTGTTGACAATCTTGCCGTCTGAAACTATATTTCATTGCGTAAAAACGGGTGCCCTGATGTATTTCAGACGGCCTTACCGTGGTAGAATAACAACTTAAACCCATTCCCTCAGGAGCTGAAGATGTCCATCAAAGACGCTGTAAAACTGATTGAAGAAAGCGAAGCCCGCTTCGTAGATTTGCGCTTTACCGATACCAAAGGCAAGCAGCACCACTTTACCATCCCCGCACGCATCGTCCTCGACGATCCCGAAGAATGGTTTGAAAACGGTCAAGCGTTTGACGGTTCGTCCATTGGCGGTTGGAAAGGTATTCAGGCTTCCGATATGCAGTTGCGTCCCGATGCGTCTACGGCCTTCGTCGATCCTTTCTACGACGATACCACCGTTGTCTTTACCTGCGACGTTATCGACCCGGCCGACGGTCAAGGCTACGACCGCGACCCTCGCTCTATCGCACGCCGCGCCGAAGCCTATTTGAAATCTTCCGGTATCGGCGACACTGCCTATTTCGGCCCTGAGCCTGAATTCTTCGTTTTTGACGGCGTAGAATTTGAAACCGATATGCACAAAACCCGTTACGAAATCACTTCCGAAAGCGGCGCATGGTCAAGCGGCCTGCACATGGACGGTCAAAACACCGGCCACCGTCCGACCGTCAAAGGCGGTTACGCACCTGTTGCACCGATTGACTGCGGCCAAGACCTGCGTTCTGCCATGGTCAATGTTTTAGAAGAACTCGGCATCGAAGTGGAAGTGCATCACGCCGAAGTCGGCACCGGCAGCCAAATGGAAATCGGTACCCGTTTCGCCACTTTGGTTAAACGCGCCGACCAAACCCAAGACATGAAATATGTGATTCAAAACGTTGCCCACAACTTCGGCAAAACCGCCACATTTATGCCCAAACCCATCATGGGCGACAACGGCAGCGGTATGCACGTTCACCAATCCATTTGGAAAGACGGTCAAAACCTGTTCTCAGGCGACGGCTATGCCGGTTTGTCCGATACCGCCCTTTATTACATCGGCGGTATTATCAAACACGCCAAAGCCCTGAACGCGATTACCAATCCGTCCACCAACTCCTACAAACGCCTCGTGCCGCATTTTGAAGCACCGACCAAATTGGCATATTCTGCTAAAAACCGTTCTGCTTCCATCCGCATTCCGTCTGTGAACAGCAGCAAAGCACGCCGTATCGAAGCGCGTTTCCCTGATCCGACCGCCAACCCATACTTGGCATTTGCCGCTTTGTTGATGGCCGGTTTGGACGGTATTCAAAACAAAATCCATCCGGGCGACCCAGCCGATAAAAACCTGTACGACCTGCCTCCGGAAGAAGATGCATTGGTGCCTACCGTTTGCGCTTCTTTGGAAGAAGCACTGGCCGCCCTCAAAGCCGACCATGAATTCCTCCTGCGCGGCGGCGTGTTCAGCAAAGACTGGATCGACAGCTACATCGCCTTTAAAGAGGAAGATGTCCGCCGCATCCGCATGGCGCCGCATCCGCTGGAATTTGAAATGTATTACAGCCTGTAAAACAGCTGAGGCATTTTAAATAGGAAATCAAAGGCCGTCTGAAACTGGATTTGAAGTTTCAGACGGCCTTTAGGCTTGAAATAGATAGGGCGATCGAATTAGGTATGATAGTGAGAAGCAATGAATCATGCTGTTTGAAAGCCTTTATGGAATCGGTTCCTTGTGTTAAATTGTGCTAATAAAATCATTTCGTCAAAAAGGTTGGACAGAATGAAGAAGATAATTGGTTTGGCCATTGCTGCGGCATTTGGTTTGAGCGCGTGCAGTAATTTGGATCACAAAACCGCGCACGAGGTCATGTCGATTTCCAATGACCGTATTTTAAAAGAAGACCACAGCTTTAACATCACAGGCAGCTCTCAAGTATATATCAGCCCATTGGCTGAAGCTGTATTGGCAGATGAAAAGGTGGAAAAGAAAACCGAAGCGAAAGCAGAGGATGCCAAAGCCAAAGAGGGGGAGGCGGCAGCCTCTATGGAGGTTGCTCAAGAAGACGACGCTGCTTTGAAGCAGGAGTTTTCTGAACGAGAAGAGGCTGAGTTCCGCAATGCAATGCTTGATGCCTTGCCGGACGGCAATATCGCACAAGTTGCCGTTGATTATCTGGATAAATATCCTGCCATATCCAGTTACATGGAAGGGGTTCATCTGAATTATGAGGTAGCTGTTGACCTATCAACGCGTCAGTTTGAGATGATTCCTGAATTGGCCATCAACAACCACAATGAAAAACTTAGTATCAAACTTCCTATGAAACTGGATGCGGCAAAATGGGAAGTCTATGTTGATCCGCCTGCCAGCGTGTCTGCCATTGTTAATGCGTACACCGATGAGAAAATCGGCAAACGTTTAATCAAAGAACCTTTAAAATTGAGTTTGAAAGAAATCGGTGATTCGAAAGGCGTGCCTTTTGATCATATTGCAGAGGCAGGGGTGCGTGCTTTTTTGAGTGCTAATAAGGCTATGCCTGCCGATGCATATGTATTTAAAGAAATGGATGCCTTTGGTAAGGCAAACCATGCACGCTATCGTGTACGTCATGTCATGAAACCAGAGTATGATTCAGTCGTAATGAAGGCAGTGGCTAAGGCTTTTGATGAAGAATTGTCGAAATTACAGAAAACGCCCCAACCAGGGTCAACAGAAGAAGATTATAAAAATGCGCGGGAATTTTTCAGTATGTTTGTCAGCATAAGTGATAACCAGCCACTTAGCTTCCAGCGTATATCCGGTAACAATCCTGTTGTCGACTATTATCTTGACCGCAAAGGCCGTATTTTGGCTTCCCGCATGTATATGCAAATCAACGGCACACATAAGGCCATCAATATTATCGGCGACAACGTGTACAGCAATTACGGCAAACCAGTCTTCAAATTGAATCCGCAAGGTAAAGGCATTACTTGGCGAGAGCTGAAAGAGTTTTTCGGTTCGGACAAAAAACAGGAAGATTAAAGCCTCAGGCCGTCTGAAAGGATATTTAAGGATATTTCTGTTTTCAGACGGCGTGTTTGATAAGGAAAAACATGTTTGCAAATTTTGATTTAGGCGTATTTCTGCTGGCAGTATTGCCTGTGTTGTTGGCCATTACCGTGCGCGAAGTGGCACGCGGTTATACGGCGCGTTATTGGGGCGACCATACCGGCGAGCAGCTTGGGCGTTTGACGCTTAATCCGCTGCCGCACATCGACCCTGTCGGTACGATTGTCGTGCCGTTGGTGTGTCTGATGATAGGCAGTTTCCTGTTCGGCTGGGCGCGTCCTATGCCCATTGATTCGCGCAATTTCCGTGATCCACGCCGTGCGTGGCGTTGGGTGTCGATTTCAGGCCCGATTGCCAATTTGATTTTGGCGTTCTTTTGGGGCTTTGTCGTCGTACTTGCTGCGTATGTGCCTGAGTCTTATCAAGCGCCCTTGGCGCAGATGGCCGGTTACGGCGTGATGGTGAACTCGATTTGGGTCGCATTCAGCCTGATTCCGATATTGCCTTGGGACGGCGGTATTTTTATCGATACCTTCCTCAACGCCAAGCAGTCCATGCAGTTCCGTAAAATCGAGCCATACGGCACATGGATTATCCTGATCCTGTTGTTTACCGGCCTGCTGGCCAAACTGATTTGGCCGATTATTGCCATGATTCAGGACGCAGTGGGGATGGTTGTCATGTTGTTTATTTGAATGTTTTGGCTGAAAAGGCCGTCTGAAACTCAGTTTCAGACGGCCTTTTTCATTGTGCAACATGTAAATACGATTGGAAAAGTTGCTTAAAAATTGTACAATTTCAGCCCTTTCAATTTGGCGCACACATCATGCACATCGGCGGCTATTTCATTGACAACCCCATCGCACTCGCCCCCATGGCAGGCATTACGGACAAACCGTTCCGCCGGATTTGCCGCGAGTTTGGTGCAGGGTGGGCAGTGTGCGAAATGCTGACCAGCGATCCGAGCTTGCGCCATACCAAAAAAACTTTGCGCCGCAGCGATTTTGAAGGCGAGGGCGGAGTGGTGGCCGTACAGATTGCAGGCAGCGATCCGCAGCAGATGGCGGATGCTGCGCGGTATAACGTCAGCCTCGGGGCGCAGGTAATAGACATCAATATGGGCTGTCCGGCCAAAAAAGTTTGCAATGTGCAGGCAGGCAGCGCATTGATGCAAAACGAGCCTTTGGTTGCCGAAATCTTGGGAGCCGTTGTCAACGCGGTGGACGTACCCGTTACCCTCAAAACCCGTTTGGGCTGGCACAATGAACATCAAAATTTGCCGACCATCGCCAAAATCGCCGAAGAATCAGGCATCGCAGCCCTTGCCATCCATGGCCGCACCCGTACGCAGATGTACAAAGGCGAAGCGCGTTACGAACTGATTGCCGAAACCAAAGGCCGTCTGAACATTCCCGTTTGGGTCAACGGCGATATTACCTCGCCGCAAAAAGCCGCCGCCGTCCTCAAGCAAACCGCCGCCGACGGCATCATGATAGGGCGCGGCGCACAAGGCAGGCCGTGGCTTTTCCGTGATTTAAAACATTACGCCGAATACGGCGTTTTGCCTCCGGCCTTAAGCTTGGCAGAATGCAATACCACCATTTTGAACCACATCCGCGCCATGCATGAATTTTATGGCGAAGTGGCCGGAGTACGCATCGCCCGAAAACACATCGGCTGGTACATCGACGAAATGCCCGAAGGCGAACAAACACGCCGGGAAATCAACCGCTTGGACAGCACCGCAGCACAATACGACACCCTTGCCGCCTATCTTGAGACGCTTTCAGAGAAAACCGACCGCTGGGTGTGTCACTATCGGGAAAGCTGAAGAGTTTCAGACGGCCTCATCATCTAAAAATAAATCTATTTAAAAACAAACTCAAAGAAAGACATCACGATGAATCAAACGACTACTGACATTGCGCAATGTATTGAACAAAACTTACGACAATACTTCAAAGACTTGGATGGTACGGAACCTTGCGGCGTGTACGATATGGTGTTGCACCAAGTCGAAAAGCCGATGCTAATTTGCGTGATGGAACAATGCGGCGGCAACCAATCTAAAGCGGCGGCCATTTTGGGGTTAAACCGCAATACCCTGCGTAAAAAGCTGCAGCAGCATGGTTTGTTGTAATAGAGAGGAATAGGGTGCATTGCTGCCTACCTATCATGAAAGAGCCGGCCGGGTCATTCATCCATTAGTTGGATATTTTTGGATTTGTTGACACAATCAAAATAAAAACAGCTTGAAAAGGCTTCAGGCCGTCTGAAGACCAGAGAAGAAACGATTAATTTTTTTACCATGAGTTGAACCATGCTTTACCAAATACTCGCACTGTTAATCTGGGGCAGCTCGTTTATCGCTGCCAAATATTCCTACGAGATGCTCGATCCGACGCTGATGGTTGAGGCGCGATTGTTGATTGCCGCATTGATGGTGCTGCCGTCGTGCCGCCGTCATTTGGGCAGGATTCCGCGGAGCGAATGGAAGCCGTTGTTGTGGATTTCCTTTGTCAACTACGTTGTCGTTTTGATGCTCCAGTTTATCGGTTTGAAATATACATCTGCCGCCAGCGCGGTTACCATGGTGGGGTTGGAGCCTTTGCTGGTGGTCTTTGTCGGTCATTTCTTCTTCAACGACAAAGCCAAACTTTACCACTGGATTTGCTGCGCGGTGGCGTTTGCCGGCGTGGGCATGATGGTAATGGGCGGCGCGGAAGAGGGCGGTACGATTGACTGGTTCGGCTGTTTGCTGATTTTACTTGCAGGATTCGGTTTTGCAGGCGTGATACGTCCGAGCCAGCAGATGATTGTCCGTATTGGTGCGCCTGCATTTACCGCGGCTTCCATGGCGGTGGCGGCGGTGTTGTGCCTGCCGTTTTCGCTGGTGTTGGCAGACAGTTATCAAATCAATTGGTCATGGGGCGGTACGCTGTCGGTTTTGTATATGGGGATTGGTTGCAGTTGGCTTGCCTATCTGTTGTGGAACAAAGGCATGAACACAGTCCCTGCCAACGTCTCCGGCCTACTGATCTCGCTTGAGCCGGTCATCGGCGTTATCATGGCGGTGTTAATTTTGGGCGAACATTTAAGTACCATGTCTGCGATGGGCATTACCGTCGTTATTGCGTCCACTTTTGTCGCCGGTATGCTGACGCGTGTGAGCAACAAACATAAAAAGGCCGTCTGAAAACGGTTTCAGACGGCCTCAAGTAAGCAGTATTATTTTCAATAAAACATTTTGGGAAAATTTCTATGAAACACATTATTTCCCTACTTTTAAAAGAAAATGGGATTTAAATAGGTAAAAGCAAAAGGCCGTCTGAAACCAAGTTTCAGACGGCCTTTTGCAATAAAATTGTTAACAATATTTGTAAAAACCTACTGCCAAAAATGCGAAACTGGAGGATAATACCGCCCTGAAATTTCATCCCATACTGATTAAACCTTCAACAAAGGAAATCCAAATGTCTTCCATCAAACGCGCCCTGATCAGCCTATCCGACAAGACAGGCGCAGTCGAATTTGCCCAAACCCTGACCAAGCTCGGTGTTGAAATTCTCTCTACCGGCGGTACAGCAAAACTCTTGGCTGATGCAGGCGTTCCCGTTATCGAAGTTGCCGACTATACCGGCTTTCCCGAAATGCTCGACGGCCGCGTGAAAACCCTGCATCCGAAAATCCACGGCGGTATCCTCGGCCGTCGCGATTTGGACGAACACGTCGCCAAGATGGAAGAACACGGCATCGGCAACATCGACCTCGTGTGCGTCAACCTCTACCCCTTCGCCGCCACCATCGCCAAACCAAACTGCACGCTGGAAGACGCGATTGAAAACATCGACATCGGCGGCCCGACCATGGTGCGTTCTGCCGCGAAAAATGGTAACACGTCGCCATCGTTACCGATACCGCCGATTTCCCGGCCATCGCCGTCGAACTCGAAGCCAACAACGGCGCATTGAGCGACAAAACCCGTTTCAACCTCTCATGCAAAGCATTCAGCCATACCGCCCAATACGACGGCATGATTTCCAACTACCTGACCTCGCTTTCAGACGACGTCTTGAGCGGCCAGCCCCAAATCGGCGAATTCCCGAGCCAGTTCAACCAAAGCTGGATTAAAGTGCAAGATATGCGCTACGGCCAAAATCCGCACCAACGCGCCGCGTTCTACCGCGATATTTACCCAGCCGCGGGCAGCCTTTCCGCCTACAAACAGCTGCAAGGCAAAGAATTGTCTTACAACAACATCGCCGATGCCGATGCCGCATGGGAAGCCGTCAAATCCTTTGACGCGCCAGCCTGCGTGATTGTGAAACACGCCAATCCGTGCGGCGTAGCCATCGCCTCCAATACCTTGGATGCATACAAACTCGCTTACGCCACCGACACCACCAGCGCATTCGGCGGCATCATTGCCTTCAACCGCGAAGTTGACGGCGAAACCGTCAAACAAATTACCGACAACCAATTTATGGAAGTCCTCATGGCGCCGAAGTTCACCGCCGAAGCCCTCGAAATCGCCGCCGCCAAGAAAAACGTGCGCGTATTGGAAGTGCCGCTTGAAGCAGGTGCCAACCACTTTGAACTCAAACGCGTCGGCGGCGGACTGTTGGTACAAACCCCCGACATCCACCGCCTCAGCCGCGCCGATTTGAAAGTCGTCTCCAAACGCCAACCGACCGAGCAAGAATGGAACGACCTGATGTTTGTATGGAACGTCGCAAAATACGTCAAATCCAACGCCATCGTCTTCGGCAAAGGCGGTCAAACCTACGGCATCGGCGCAGGCCAAATGAGCCGCGTGGACAGCACCCGCATCGCCGCCCGCAAAGCGCAAGATGCCAATCTCGACCTTAACGGCGCATGTGCCGCTTCCGATGCCTTCTTCCCATTCCGCGACGGCGTAGATGTCATTGCCGAGCAGGGCATCAAAGCCATCATCCATCCGGCAGGCTCCATGCGCGACCAAGAAGTCTTTGACGCAGTGGACGAACACGGCATCGCCATGGTTGTAACCGGCATCCGCCATTTCCGTCACTAATAAGCTGATATAAAATAAAGGCCGTCTGAAAACAAAGTTTCAATATCATGAAACCCGTTTTCAGACGGCCTTTTTCAATCATCAAACAATTTAGCGGCTTAACTGCAAATCAGGACAAAGCAACCAAGCCCCAGCCAGCCCGATTCATACGGCAACACAACGCCGCCCAAGTCTAAAGCCAATCCCCTCAGAGCAAGAAACATGAAACACATCTTCCTCATCCTTACCCTCGCCGCACTCACCGCCTGCGCTTCCAGTCATACCGGCGGCTACGGCTATGCCGGCAACAATGGCGCTTCCGCAGGCGTGACCCAAACATTCCGTTGGTAAGGCCGTCTGAAAAAACAACACAGTTTTCTACAATAGAGAACAAACAAATCCCAAACGTAAAGGCAAGTTTTACACTTGCCTTTTTAATGTTATCTATCGGCTTAATAGCGCATAAATTCGTGTCATTTGCGCACTATTTATATGTTAGGAAAGGTCAAGGCCGTCTAAAAACAGGCTATGCAAAGCCATCACACGTTTCAAACCAATTTTCAATACAAATTTCATTAATTACCTAAATAAATCCAATATTCAAATCTATTACAATAGAAACTATCTAAATCATATATTATTTAATAATCATTATTGTTTAAGAATAAAAACGTAAAATCAAATAGCTAGAAAAAGCGTTTAAATAAAGCAACAAGTAAATCTAACGGGGATGACCGTTGAGAGCGAAAAAATAACACTTTATCGGAAGAGTTGATTTGCGAAACCAAACGCATATAAAATTTGGACAAGGATTCCGAATGCATTGAAGGAAGTTGACAAAAAGTGACTTGTTAAGAAACAAGCTGACAAAAAACGGCACATCGTTTCCCAAACTTCACAAGCTTCTGGAAATGTATCAGCATAAAATCCCATAAAACAGGCTTTTAGCTGCTATTCGGCCGAGTAGAGACTTTTGGCACGGGAATTGCATACACGAGATTACGGCATGAAACCGCATAAAGGGGAAACTCTGAAATGCGGCAAATGTGTGGACAGGCAGTTTACAGCCGAGCAACACGTCCCAAAAGAAATCAAACCCCTTACAGGAAAATCGATATGAATAAAGTCTTTAAAGTCATTTGGAACCACGCGACCCAGACATGGACCGCGGTTTCCGAGATCAGCCATGCACACGGCAAAAAATCCGCTTCTGACAAGCGTAAAGCCGTAGCTGCTGCAGTTGCAGCGGCAGGTGCTTTGATGGCTTCTAGTGCTGCTCAAGCAGGTGTGGAAACATCTGCTAGTACGATTACCATTAAATCAGATAATACCGGGAATGTCATTGGTACCAATCAAGGTATTGGCAATATCAATATCGGTACTGGCGCAAATACTTACAGAAACAACGGTAATAATGTAGTCTCTCATGACGCAATTGCGATTGGTTCTAGTGCGACTGGTACTGGTGATAAATCAGTAGCTATTGGTAAAGATGCAAAAGCAATTCAAGAAAATGGTGTTGCAGTTGGTTTTGGTGCAACTAATCAGTCTATTGACTCTGTTGCGATCGGTACAAAAGCAACATCAGGCAAAGATATGGACGTAGCTATTGGTAAGCAAGCAAATGCTAGTGGTGGCGAGTCTCTTGCTTTTGGTTCTGGATCAAAAGCATCTGGTCAGGCTACTATTGCCGTAGGTAAATCATCTAATGCTTCTGGTTCTTCTGCAGTTTCTGTTGGTTATGAGTCTGCTGCAGCTGGTAATAATGCTGTAGCTGTTGGTAAAAATACGACTGCAAGTGCTACCAATGCGGTTGCTGTTGGTTTGCGTGCTACTGCTACCGGTACTCGAGCTATTGCAACAGGTGCTGGTTCTACAGCAAGTGGCGAGCAATCTCTCGCAACAGGTTTTACAGCAAAAGCTTTGGGTAATAACTCTGTCGCTCATGGTAATGACGCAGTTGCTAGCCAAGCTGCTGACGTTGCTGTAGGTTTTGAAGCAAAAGCTGATGGTACCTCTACTGGTGCTGATGGTGATGGTGTTGTGGGTGCTAATAATGCCGGTTCAGCTATGGCAATCGGTACTAATGCTCAAGCAACCGGTATCGTAGCAACTGCCATCGGTCAACGTTCTCAAGCCCTGGCAAACGGTGCGGTAGCATTGGGTGGCGATGCTCAAGCTAAAAAAGGTTCTGCCGTAGCAATCGGTCGCGGTTCTGTCGCTGACGGCATTTCTGCTTCTGCCTTCGGTCCTGCTGCTAAAGCAAGTGCTCAATACGCGGTAGCATTGGGTGTACAAAGTAACGCTGCTTCTACGCAAGCGATTGCATTAGGCCGTGGCGCTCAAGCCAATGGCGGTGAATATGCAACTGCTCTGGGTAACGATGCTCAAGCAACAGCTAGAAACACTCTGGCTTTGGGTACTGAAGCTAAATCTACTATCGAAAACAGCGTAGCTCTGGGTAACGGTTCTACAACCAGCAACTTCGTACCTACTAGCAGCGGTACTGTTCGCGGCTACACTTACGGTGGTTTTGCAGGCGCAACCAGTGGTTTAAATGACGGCGCAGTATTGTCTGTAGGTTCTGCAGGTAAAGAACGTCAAATCCAAAACGTTGCCGCAGGCCGTATTTCTCAAACTTCTACCGATGCAATCAACGGCTCTCAATTGTTCGCCGTAGCAAGCCGCATCGAAAATCTGAATCCATTTGTATTCCAAGGCCACGATGGTAGCGGTAGCTCACCAGCTGCAGGTACATACAGATACGATCCTAAATCAAATGCCAATAACACCCTGAAACTGATCGCTGGTGAAGGTCTGAAAATGACTTCAAACGGCACTAACGAATACACCCTGAGCGTAGTAGGTGGTGGTGCTAAAGGCGAAAAAGGTGATGCTGGTCCTGCTGGCCCTAAAGGCGATACCGGCGAAAAAGGTGATAGCGCTCGCGGCTTAGCTGTTGGAGTTGAAGATAATAACGAAAACGGTACTCACACTATTACTATTACTAATTTAGATGATGGCTCAGTGACTACTACCATCGTTAAAGACGGTAAAAACGGTAAAGATGGTAAAGACGGTGCTACTGGCGCTAAAGGCGACAAAGGTGACCAAGGTGTAGCCGGTGCTAAAGGCGAAAAAGGCGACAAAGGT
>NZ_KV792653.1:0-39358 GCF_001808255.1 Neisseria sp. HMSC15G01 | reverse complement strand
ACCGCGTCAGCAGCGAAGAACCGAACTATACGCCCCTAAACAAAACCAGTCAACACCCAATTTCAAAAAAAATTAAAAATTTTCACAACTATCTGTATTTAAATAATTTAAAATTTATTGGATTTTATCGTTCGATAGATAAAACAGATACCCAAAGATAAATACTCCTGCGGCTTTACTCTTAATTGCCACATTCAAACACTCTATATCTCTATATTACTGGCGCTTTAGTCCCATCTACTCTTACAATCTCTACTTTCTCCAATAAAACAATCATAAATTTAGAATAGTCCCTATTATGAGTAACGAAAAGATTCAACAAAAATTTGAACAAGCATATCACTCTTTTATTGAAGAGGAAAATTACGAGGAAGCGCTAAAACGTGCCGAGATTCTTTGCCTTCTCAATCCCCAATCTGTCGAATATCATCATAAAGTTGCTTATGCCTATCTGAAGCAATTGAAATGGGAAAAAGCCATTGAGGCTGAAATGAAAACGCTAGAGCTGGATAGCACCTATATTCCTGCTTTGGATTTACTTGCACATGCTTACGGCGCTCTAGATAACTGGGAAAAAACCGGGTTTTACGGTCATCAGGCTTTGGTTCTAAAAGATAAAGCCATCCCAGACCTAGAACATGAAATCACTCCAACACCAGCTCCAAAAAACGGCAAACGGATTATCTCCTTTTCTTTATTTGGCAATAATTCCAAATATATTGAGCCTGCCGTATTAAATACCCAGCTTGCGCCTGTGCTTTTCCCCGGTTGGACATGTCGTTTTTATGTCGACGATTCTGTATCGGCTGAAGCTATTCAACGATTTAGAAATAACGGTGCCGAAGTGATTAAAGTTGGCGCACCGTTGGATAACTGGCCGGGTACAATGTGGCGCTTTCTTGCCATCAATGATCCCGAGGTTGAATACGTTATTTTCCGTGATGCAGATTCTATTATTTGCTATCGTGATGCTGCAGCCGTATCCGAATGGATAAAAAGTGGCACCCTATTCCCCACTATTCGCGACTCAGGCTCGCATACTGCCCTGATTCTTGCGGGTATGTGGGGGGCTAAAGCGGGTGCAGTCCCAGATATGCAGGAAAGAATTCAAAACTTTGTTGACGAGGGCTACCCTTCCAGACATTTTGCAGACCAAGATTTTCTAGAAAAAGAATTGTGGGCCTATATCCGTCAGAATCTGTTTGCACATGACAGATTATTTGATTTCTGTAATGCACACAAAATTCCCGGCGAGTTCTACTCTAATTATCAAATCGCTTTCAGCGAAGGGGTCACCAGCTTTAACGCAACGACTAATTATGAAGACGGCAGTCTGGCAAGATGGACGCTGTACTCCAGTGCTTCGCCTTTGGTCAATCCGGACTACTCGCTCAATGTTGTTCCTGAATTTAAAGTCTGCAGTTATGTGACTGAAGTGAAAAACGGAGCGGTTTCAGCATTCTTACCAAAGAGATATGGTAATGCGATTAAAGCAAAACTGGCCAGAATCAACATCGAACAAATCTAATTTGATTTGATTCCTATATATCTCATTTAATGAACCCGTTATTTATGAGCAAACACATTCTCCTCGGCATTACTGGCGGTATTGCGGCGTATAAATCTTGTGAACTGGTCAGACTACTGAAAAAGCAAGGACATTCTGTATCAGTAGTGATGACGGATTCTGCGACAGAATTTATCTCCCCGCTGACTTTCCAAGCTTTAACCGGCAATCCTGTTTTATCGGATACCTATTCAGGTGCTTCCAATAATGGCATGGCGCACATCAATCTGACGCGTGAAGCCGACGCATTTCTTATTGCGCCTGCAACTGCCAATACGATTGCCAAAATTGCCAACGGATTGGCTGATAATCTACTGACCAACTTGGTAGCAGCCAGGAAATGCCCTTTGGCTGTTGCGCCTGCAATGAATGTCGAAATGTGGAACAACCCTGCCAATCTGCGCAATATTGAGCAGCTGGTTTCAGACGGCATTACCGTGTTTTACCCAAACAGCGGCGAACAGGCTTGCGGCGAAACAGGCACTGGCAGGATGGTCGAAGCGGTCGATCTGGCTGATTTGGTAGAGGATTTATGGACACCCAAGCTACTGAGCGGTAAAAAAGTTCTGATTACAGCCGGCGCAACGTTTGAAGCCATCGATCCTGTTCGCGGCATTACCAATATTTCCAGCGGACAAATGGGCATAGCTTTAGCGCGTGCCTGCCGTGCTGCCGGAGCGGAGGTCACGCTGATTTACGGTCAAATTCAGACGGCCTTGCCCGCAGGCTTAACTCATTCTGAACAGGCTGTCAACGCAGAAGCCATGTATCAGGCGGTTCATCGCCATATTCCGAAACAAGATGTCTTTATTTCCGTTGCAGCTGTTGCAGACTATAAAGTCAAAAACAGCAGCAACGAGAAACTGAAGAAAAACGGCAATCAGCCCCCGGTTATCGAACTGACGGAAAATCCGGATATTCTCGCATCCGTTGCCGCCTTGCCTTCTCCACCATTCTGCGTCGGCTTTGCTGCAGAAAGCCATCAGGTTTTGGAATTTGCACGGGCAAAACGTTTGCGCAAAAACGTACCTATGCTGGTAGCCAACCAAGTTTCCGTTTCCATGGGTAAGCCAACCAATCAAATCACCATTATTGATGACCTTGCTGAAACCTCATTTCCGGAAACATCGAAACGCCAAGCGGCAGATGAAATCGTCAAACGCCTGGCTGAATTATTGGCTTAATCAAACAAAAGGCCGTCTGAAAATTTTTCAGACGGCCTTTGTTCAAACACATTACATTACAAACCCAATTCGCGCAGAAAACGAATATCGTCTGCCCAACCGGATTTCACTTTCACCCAAATCTTCAAGAAGACTTTGGTATCAAACAATTTTTCCATATCAAGGCGGGCTTCAGTAGAAATTTTCTTCAATTTCTCCCCACCCTTGCCAATCAAAATCGCCTTTTGGCTGTCTTTATCGACCAACACCGCGATATAAATGCGGAACAGTCCGCTTTCCTCTTCCTCAAACTGCTCCACTTCAACATTCATCGCATATGGCAACTCTTCGCCCAAATAGCGGAACAATTTTTCGCGCACAATCTCCATCGCCAGGAATCGGCTGGATTTGTCCGTCACCATATCTTCCGGATACATCGGGATACTTTCCGGCAGATACGGCTTGAGCAATTCCAGCAGATTGGCAATACGCAGACCATGTTTCGCGCTGACTGCCTCGCTGGCGGCAAATTCAAACTCTTGGCGCACTTCATTGATAAACGCCTCAAGCGCAAATTTGTCTTTGGCTTTGTCTTTATCGATTTTATTGACCACCAATACCACAGGCGTATGCTTAGGCAACTGCTTCAACACCACGCGGTCGGCATCGGTAAAGCGCATGGCTTCCACCACAAAAACCACCACATCCACGCCGCTCAACGCTTCGGTTACGTTTTGATTAAGACGGTCGTTCAAAGCATTGCGGTGATTGGTTTGAAAACCCGGCGTATCGACAAACACAAATTGCGCCGTGTCGTCGGTGTAAATACCTGTTACACGGTTGCGCGTGGTTTGTGCTTTTTTACTGGTAATACTGATTTTCTGACCGATTAAATGGTTCATCAGCGTGGACTTGCCGACATTCGGGCGACCCACGATGGCCACAAAGCCGCAACGATAATCCGTCGGGTGTTGTGACTCGTTTTGCAAAAAGGTTTCGATATCCATTTATATATGACTTTCTTGATTGTTTCAGACGGCCTTTGCATTTTCTCAAAGGCCGTCTGAAATATTATTTTTTAGATTTTTTTAAAGGGAACTTCTGTTCCAACCATTCCAAGGCTTCACATGCCGCTTTTTGCTCGGCCACTTTCCGACTGCTGCCGCGCGCATTGCAGATAAAGCCAAGTTCGCCCAAATCACAGGAAATCACAAACATCGCATCAGCCGTCTGCTCCGCCTGCTCTTCGATTCGATATTTCGGCAGGGCAAAGCGGCGTGCCTGCAAGGCTTCCTGCAAAGCGGTTTTACTGTCTTTTTTGCCGATGTTCAAATCCGCGCGTTTTACGCGTTCCGCAAATAAATGGCGAACCACTTTTTCCGCCGCAGAAAAATCCGCGTCAAAGCTGACCGCCGCAAACATCGCCTCCATCGCGTCGGCCAAAATCGAAGGCCGTCTGAAACCGCCGCTCTTCAACTCGCCGGCACCCAAATACAAACCGTCGCCGACATTCATTTCCAACGCAATTTCAGCCAACACGCCTTCATTCACCAAAGCCGCACGCATCCGCGACAACTCGCCTTCCGACAATTTCGGAAACGCGTCAAACAACATCCGCGCCACGGAATAGTTCAAAATCGAATCGCCGACAAATTCAAAACGCTCATTGTGTTTGGCATTGTAGCTGCGGTGGGTCAAAGCCTGCTGAAGCAGCTCCATATTGCGGAACTCATAGCCCAGACGCTTTTGAATCGCTCGATGCGCCTGCTGTTTGAGCAAATCAGGTTTCATTCCATACTTTCAAAAAACAGCCCGAAAATACGCCTCATCCGCAGTGAAACAAAATAAAAAGGCTACACCGGCAACTTTTTTATTTTGGCTCATTGTTTCTTGCGTCCCTCAAGCCGATAAACAATCAAAAGCCGTCATGTTCAAACCTGACGGCGCTCGACCGACATTGTACCATCAAACCGCCCCGGCACACATCCGTGCGGAAAAGCGGCGAATCGTGTAAAATCATGCCAAATCATCTCTTTGCCAACTCCATGAACAAATTTGCCCAAGCATTGGCCGCAGCGCTCGACCGCTGCATCGTCACCAACACCGTCGCCGAACAAGGCGAACCCGTCGGCTTCCTCTACCGCGAAGCCCCCGTATTTGAAAACGACAGCGGCTGGCGTATTTTCAGCGGCGACGAAACCGACGAATACACCGACAATCCCGACAACTTCAGCATTGTCAGCCTCTCCGCCATTACCGCAGACAATCCCGACATCGCGCCCCTGCTGACTCAGGCAGAAGGCAGCGCGTGGGAATTAAACGAAGACGGCGAGTTCCAAGCCGTTGCCGATTGGCAGCCGCAAGAATAACCCATCCCCATTTCGTTTCAGACGGCCTCCTTTATAACAAGGCCGTCTGAAACCGAGCAGAATCCCTATTTCACAAATATTGAAGGAATCATCATGAACATTATCGAACCACGCCTCGATGGCACCAACCTGCGCATCGGCATTGTTCAAGCCCGCTTCACCAACGAAATCGGCAGCGAAATGGTCAAAGTTTGCTGCCGCACCTTAAAAGAATTGGGCGTAGCCGAAGACAACATCACGCTTGCCACCGTTCCCGGCGCGCTTGAAGTGCCTATCGCGCTGATGAACCTCGCTTCATCCGAACAATTCGATGCCCTGATTGCCATCGGCGTTGTCATTCGCGGCGAAACTTACCACTTTGAATTGGTATCCAATGAATCCGGCGCAGGCGTCAGCCGCGTTGCCCTTGACTACAACATCCCGATTGCCAACGCCATCCTGACGACCGAAAACGACGAACAGGCCGTTGCACGCATCGAAGAAAAAGCCTCCGATGCCGCCAAAGTTGCCGTAGAATGTGCCAACTTGGTCAACCATCTTTTGTCAGAACAATACGAAGACGACGAAGAATAAACTTCTCCCCGTATTGAATACCGCATATTTTCAGACGGCCTCCCAATCATGACATTGAGGCCGTCTGAATCATTCAATATTTAGCCGACAACCATCGGCCCTCTTCACAAGGAATACCCATGAAAAGCCCACGCCGCCGCGCACGCGAGCTTGCCGTACAAGCCATTTATCAAGCAGGCATCAACAAAACCGCCGCTCCCGAAATCGCCAAAAACATCCGCGAACTGTCCCAAGCGCCCAATATGGATGAAGAGCTGTTCAACAAACTGTTTTTCGGCGCACAAACCCATGCCGAAGAATACATGGAAAAAATCAGCCCCCTGCTTGACCGCGACGAAAAAGACCTCAGTCCTATCGAACGCGCCGTTTTGCTGGTTGCCTGCCATGAGCTGAGCACCATGCCTGAAACCCCCTATCCTGTCATCATCAACGAAGCCATCGAAGTTACCAAAACTTTCGGCGGCACCGACGGCCATAAATTCGTCAACGGCATCCTCGACCAGCTGGCTTCCCGCATCCGCCCTGATGAACCGCGCCGCAAAGGCTAAGATTGACTTCACATCGGAACAAGATTACTGATCTTTGCCCTATTGAGGCTCATCTGCTTATACAGCCAAACCATCCAAAAGGCCGTCTGAAATTCAGACGGCCTTTTATATTTCGATTTATTCCGATTTTGGTATTTCATAACCGGGGCAGTTTTGTTTATCGCTGTTTGCCCAGATGATACCGCTGTCGTTGTAATAAACGGTACAGGTTTCATTAGCGTTGGTTTCTTTGTTAGGTTCTGCCTTCAAAATATAACCTGAATCGGAAGGATTAGGCATAGAAGCTGTACCTTCGGAAAAACTAATATTGAAATATTGATTCTGCTGTAAATTTTTAGCAGGAAAATCCTTATTACCAGGAAAATCCTTAAATGTCCTTTTTTGAGTGTAGTAGCGTTCGAGCTGTTGGGCGTTATGAAGCATCTGCGTGCGGACGGCGGCAAGGCGCGTTTGGCGGATATAGTTTTGATAAGACGGATATGCGATGATAGCAAGAATGGCTGCAATCACAACGACTATCAGCAGCTCGATAAGCGTGAAGCCTTGTTGGTGTTTCATTGTATTTATGTCGTGAATAATTAGAATAAGACGTGGATATTATAGTAGTTTTCTTGCGGCTTAAATGTTCAGATTCGGAGGGAGTTTGGGAATTTATGTAAATGAGGTGCAAGTTCTGAAAAATGTTTACTGACCTTTATTTTTTATTTCAATAAGTTAAACTTCAATTTAAGCCGGCTGTCTCTTGGTCAGCCTGGGTCTTTACAGTAAAATCCAGTTGTTTTTTTGTTTCTATCAATACATTTGTTGCTTGTCTGCGACGTTATTTAATTGAATTGGTTTCTTTTATATGTCTAAAGTTTTCAAGTGGGCGGCCGGTACGGCTGTTATCGTGGCTGCAGCTTTCGGCGGCTGGTCTTTGATGAAGCCTGAGCCTCAGTCTTCTTTTATTACAGAAGTGGTCAAACGCGGCGATATTCGTCAAACCGTGTCGGCAACCGGCGAAATCTCGCCTTCCAATTTGGTATCCGTAGGTGCGGAAGCTTCAGGTCAGATTAAAAAACTGTATGTGAAACTGGGCCAGCAAGTGAAAAAAGGTGAGCTGATTGCGGAAATCAACTCAACCAATCAGATCAATACCTTAAATACCGAAAAATCCAAACTGGAAACCTATCAGGCAAAATTGGTTTCTGCCGAAATCGCGCTTTCCAGTGCAGAGAAAAAATATAAACGCGAACTTGCCTTATGGAAAGAACAGGCAACTTCCAAGGAAGACTTGGAATCTGCACAAGACTCTTTAGCCGCAGCCAAAGCCAATGTTGCCGAGCTGAAGGCCGCCATCAAACAATCCAAAATCTCCATCAACACAGCCGAATCCGAACTGGGCCACACGCGGATCACTGCCACCATGGACGGCACTGTGGTTGCCATTCCTGTTGAAGAAGGCCAATCCGTCAATGCGGCGCAATCTACGCCGACCATTATCCAGCTGGCAAATCTGGAAACCATGTTAAACAAAATGCAGATTGCCGAAGGCGACATCACGAAAGTCAAAGCCGGTCAGGATATTTCGTTCACCATTTTGTCCGAGCCGGACACCCCGATTAAAGCAAAATTAGACAGTGTCGACCCCGGCCTGACCACCATGTCTTTGGGCAACTACACCAGCAGCACGGACACGACTTCCAATGCGATTTACTACTATGCCCGCGCACTGGTACCGAATCCCGAAGGCAAACTTTCTATCGGTATGACCACTCAAAACACGATCGAAATCAACGGCGTGAAGAATGTTTTACTGGTACCGACGCTGACCGTGAAAAAACATAACGGCAAATCCTATGTCAGCATTTTGGGCGCAGACAATAAAGCGGTAGAACGCGAAGTGACCGTCGGTTTGAAAGACAGCATGAATACCGAAATCAAAAGCGGCTTGAAAGAAGGCGAAAAAGTGATCGTTTCTGAAATGAGCGCAGATGAAAAGAATAAGAGCAGCGAACGCGCGATGATGGGCGGTGGCCCTCCTCGCTGATTGATTAAGGCCGTCTGAAAGGTTTGGCTGTGTTTCAGACGGCCTTAGTTCCTGTATTTCTATTTTTCGCCCGGAAAGATTATGAGTTTAATCGAATGTAAGAATATCAACCGTTTTTTTGGTAGCGGTGAGAACCGTGTGCATGTATTGAAAGATGTCAGCCTTTCTATTGAGAAAGGCGACTTTGTGGCGATTATCGGCCAGTCCGGTTCAGGCAAATCAACGCTGATGAATATCTTGGGCTGTCTGGATACCGCCACCTCCGGCTCTTATCAAATCGACGGCATCGAAACATCGCAAATGCAGCCGGATGAGCTGGCGGCTTTACGCCGTGAGCGTTTCGGCTTTATTTTCCAGCGTTACAACCTGTTAAGCTCGCTGACCGCACGGGACAACGTCGCCCTGCCTGCCGTATATATGGGTATGGACAGCAAAGAGCGCGCGGAACGTGCGGAAAAACTGTTGGGCGATTTGGGCTTGCAAAATAAAGAAGGCAACAAACCCAGCGAACTTTCCGGCGGTCAGCAACAACGCGTTTCGATTGCCCGCGCATTGATGAACGGCGGCGAAATCATCTTTGCCGACGAACCGACCGGCGCATTGGATACCGCCAGCGGTAAAAACGTGATGGAAATCATCCACAAGCTGCACGAAGACGGGCATACCGTGATTATGGTTACCCACGATCCGGGCATTGCGGCAAACGCAAACCGCGTCATCGAAATCCGCGACGGTCAGATTATTTCCGACACGTCTAAAAATCCCGATATCCCGCCCAGCAAAGTGGAGAGGATTAAAGAAAAAGCTTCCTGGTCGTTTTATTACGATCAATTTATGGAAGCATTCAAAATGTCGGTACAGGCGATTATGGCGCACAAAATGCGTTCGCTGCTGACCATGCTGGGGATTATCATCGGTATTGCTTCGGTGGTATCGGTAGTGGCCTTGGGTAATGGCTCGCAACAAAAAATCTTGGAAGACATCAACTCGATGGGCACAAACACCATCAGTATCTTCCCCGGTCGTGGTTTTGGCGACCGCCGCAGCGGACGGATCAAGACACTGACGATTAATGACGCAAAAGCCATCAGCCAACAAAGCTACGTCGCCTCTGCCACCCCTCAAACCAACTCCAGCGGCACCTTGACCTACCGCAACACCGACCTGACCGCCTCGCTTTACGGCGTAGGCGAACAATATTTCGACGTGCGCGGTTTGAAATTGGAAGAAGGCCGTCTGTTTGATGATGATGATGTAAAAACCGATGCACAAGTCGTCGTCATCGACCAAAACACCAAAACCAAACTCTTCGGCGAAGGCGTCAATCCTTTAGGCAAAACCATCCTTTTCAAAAAACGCCCGCTAACCGTCATCGGCATTATGAAAAAGGATGACAACTCATTCGGCAATTCCGACTCTCTGATGCTTTGGTCGCCTTATACAACGGTCATGCACCAAATTACCGGCGAGGGCTATACCAACTCCATCGTTGTCAAAATCAAAGACGATGCCAACACGCAAGTTGCCGAAAAAAGCCTGACCGAGCTGCTGAAAGCACGCCACGGTACAGAAGACTTCTTTATGAACAACAGCGACAGCATCAAAGAAATGGTTGAAAGCACGACCGGCACCATGACGCTGCTAATTTCTTCCATCGCGGTCATCTCTTTGGTGGTCGGCGGTATCGGCGTGATGAACATCATGCTGGTCTCCGTTACCGAGCGCACCAAAGAAATCGGCGTCCGCATGGCAATCGGCGCACGCCGCAACAATATTTTGCAACAGTTCCTAATTGAGGCCGTTTTAATCTGTATCATCGGTGGCCTGTCAGGCGTATTGTTGTCCGCAAGCATCAGCCTGGTGTTCAACTATTTTGTTACCGACTTCCCGATGAGCATTTCCATGACTTCCGTCATCGGCGCAGTGGTCTGCTCCACCGCAATCGGCGTCGCGTTCGGCTTTATGCCTGCCAACAAAGCTTCCAAGCTTAACCCGATTGATGCACTGGCTCAGGATTGATTATGTTTCAGACGGCCTATTATCTTGGGCCGTCTGAAATGCTGTTACCCGAAAGATTTTTATGAAGACGAAACCTTTTTCCCAAGCAGCCTTATCATTGGCTGTTGCCCTTGCCCTAAGTGCGTGCGCCGCACCTAAAGCCAATCCGAACCTGACTCTGGAAGCGACCGGCCAAGTCATGAGCGCGGCGGAAACTGCCGAACGCTACGATGTCAACGGCAACTGGTGGGAAATCTACCAAAGCCAGCAGCTCAACGCGCTGATGGAGCAGGCGCTGACCAACAATGTCGATTTGAAACAGGCGGCCATCAGCGTCAACAAAGCTTTGTATCAAGCCAATATTTTGGGTGCGGATTTGGTACCTTCATTCAGCGGCTCATTGGGCGCAAACGCTTCTAAAAACCTGAAAACCGGCAGCCACGGCAATACCTTCAGCAGCCAGCTTGGCTTGAGCTACGAATTGGATTTATGGCGTAAACTCAGTGCCACTGCCGATGCTCAGGTATGGGAATATCAAGCCACGCATGAAGACATGGCCAACACACGCCTGACTTTGATTAATAATGTTGCCGATGCGTATTTCAATATTGCCTACCTGAACGAAGCCATTGAGTTGGCGAAAAAATCGCTGAAGCAATATCAGGAAATCAACCGCATTGCGAATGCCAAGTTTCGCTACGGCCGTGCCGACTCAAGCCAGCCAACCCAAGCCAAACAGTCATTGCTGAGTGCGGAAAACAGCCTGTTGTCTTTGCAAAACAATTTGGATACGCAAAAACAGGTTTTGCGTAATTTGTTGAATTTAAGGCCGTCTGAAAACATGGCCGCCGATCCGGCACAATTCCGCCTGTTGCCGGTCAAAGGTGTGAACTTGGACGTACCGATTACCGTTTTGGCCAACCGCCCCGACCTGCGCGCCGCCGAATACCGCCTGCAAGCGTCGCAACAATCGGTCAACGCGCAAAAACGCAGTTGGTATCCGTCGATTACTTTGGGTGCAAGTTTGAGTACGTCTTCCGATAAAGCGAAAAGCACGTTCAATATCCCCATGTTGGGCGGCTCGGCCACCATCAATCTGCCTTTCCTTAATTGGCAGACCATGAAATGGAAAGACAAAACCGTACAAGCGGAGATGGACAGTGCCAAGCTGAATTTTGAAAAAGCCCTGACCACCGCGCTTAACGAGGTCAACACCAACTACCTTGCCTACAAAAACGCGCAGGCCGGCCTTGCCAATCAAGAACAGCGTTATCAGTTGGACAAGAAAAACAGCCATTACTATCAAGTACGCTACCAGCATGGTAAAAACGAACTGAAAGACTGGCTGGAGGCTTTGAATTCAGAATACAGCTCGGCTCAAAACCTGCTGAACCAACGCTATGAAGCCTTAAAATACGAAAATATGGTGTATAAAGCCATGGCGGGACGTTATACGCCGAAATAGCATTTTCAGACGGCCTTTGGTTAATTTCCGTCAACGGCCGTCTGAAAAACATTCAAGCAACTGAATTTTCATATATAATCGCGCGTTTATTTGATTTTATCCGGACAACATTATGGCCTTCGCCTCTCTCTTTACGCTTTTGGACGACATTACCGCCGTTTTGGACGACGTAGCGATGATGACCAAAGTCGCCGCCAAAAAAACCGCCGGCGTGGTCGGTGACGATTTGGCGCTCAACGCCAATCAGGTAACCGGCGTATCCGCCGAGCGCGAATTGCCGATTATTTGGGCGGTGGCAAAAGGCTCTCTGGTCAACAAGCTGATTCTGGTGCCGCTTGCGCTGTTGCTTTCCGCTTTCGTGCCTGCGCTGATTACGCCCTTGTTGATGATCGGCGGTGTTTATTTGTGTTTTGAAGGCGTGGAAAAACTGTTGCACAAATTCTTGCACCGCAATGAACACGAAGACGGACACGATGCCGAGCCTGAAGTCACAGACGAAAAAACAAAAGTGAAAGGCGCGGTCCGCACAGATTTCATCCTCTCCGCCGAAATTATTATTATCGCGCTGGGCGTCGTTGAAAAATATGACCTGATGACGCGTTCTTTGGTTATGGCCGCCATCGGTGTCGGCATGACGGCATTGGTCTATGGTTTGGTCGGCATTATCGTCAAACTTGACGACCTCGGCATGATGTTGATGCGCCAAAAAAGCGCCGCCGTACAAGGCATCGGACGCGGTTTGATTTCATTTATGCCTTGGTTTATGCGCGGCTTGAGCATTGTCGGCACGCTGGCGATGTTCTTGGTTGGCGGCGGACTGATCACCCACAACCTTGGCTTTTTGCACGATTTCCTCCACGCACAGCATTGGGACAGCGGCATAATGGAACATATCGCCAATCTGGTGGTCGGAGTAGCCGCCGGTGCATTGGCTTGCGCAATCGTCCTACCTGCAATGCAATTGTTTCAAAAAGACTGATTTTGTTTCCCTGCCGTCTGAAAACTTTTCAGACGGCCTCAATACCATTTAAAGCATGAATATTTTCCGTAAACTCGAACAATATTGGCAACATCCGCTGCTTTACTGGCCGCTGGTCATCTTGATTGCTGCCGCGACGCCGTTCACTTTCGCCCCCTATTATCATTTCTGGCTGATGCCGCTGTTGTTTGGCGCACTAATACGCCTGATTGAATTGCGTCCGCGCTTTGCCGTCATGACTGCCTATCTGTTCGGATTAATCGGTTATACGGCGCAGTTTTATTGGATACACACTGCCCTGCATGATGTTTCGGGTCTGCCGGATTCATACGCCATCCCCCTCACCTTCCTGCTGCCGGCATTTCTTGCGCTTTATCCGGCCATCTGTTTTTGGGTGTGGAGAAAATGCAACCTGGCGCGCTGGGCCAAAACCGGCCTCCTGCTGCCGATTTTGTGGACGCTGGCAGAATTTGCCCGCGAACGTTTCCTGACCGGATTCGGCTGGGGCGCAATCGGCTATTCCCAAATCATCAAAGATAGCCCGTTGGCAGGCTTCGCGCCTTTGGGCGGCATTCACATGGTTACGCTGGCAACCGCTTTCCTCAGCGCATGGCTGGTGTTGCTGATTGACAACCACGGCCGTCTGAAACACCGCCTGCTGCCCTTATTCCTTATCGTTGCGCTCTGCTCCGTCGGCTACATTTCCCAACAAACCGAATACACCCGCCCTGACGGCAGCACCAGCACGGTTGCTCTGATTCAAGGCAATATCGAGCAAAATCTGAAATGGAAGGAAGAGCAAATCATCCCGACCATTCAGAAATACTACGAACAAATCAGCAAAACCAGTGCCGACATCGTCATCCTGCCTGAAACCGCCCTGCCGCTGATGCGCCAAGACCTGCCCGAAGGTATCTTGGAACAATTCGCCGAACAGGCGCAAAGCAACGGCAGCGCGTTGGCCATCGGTATAAGCCAATATACGCCCGACGGCAACGGCTACGAAAATGCAGTCATCAATTTGAGCGAATATCACAACAGCACTTCCGATGTCATCCCCTACTACGCCAAGAACCATCTCGTTCCATTTGGCGAATACAAGCCATTGCCCGCCATTACCGAGCGCCTCTATAAAGTGATGGATATGCCTTTGTCCGACTTTCAAAAAGGCGGCGACAACCAAGCGCCTTTGGTGATGAAAGATCAAAAAGTCGCCTTCAATATCTGCTATGAAGACGGTTTCGGCGACGAACTCATCGCAACGGCGAAACGCTCTACCCTACTCGCCAACATCAGCAATATGGCGTGGTACGGCAAATCCAATGCCATGTATCAGCAGCTTCAACAGTCCCAAGCGCGAGCAATGGAACTGGGCCGCTACATGGTTCGCGCCACCAATACCGGTGCGACCGCCATTATTTCCCCTAAAGGCACGATTGTTGCCGAAGCCCAACCGGATACAGAAACCGTCCTCGAAGGCCACGTCAAAGGCTATATCGGCGAAACGCCTTATATGAAAGCAGGCGGCTCAACATGGCTTATCAGCATTTTGGCCGTTATCGGCGTATTCCTTATCCTGATTGGCCGGAAGAAACCAGAATAAAAAATTTAAGACCTTGTTATACAAGGTCTTTTTTATTACTAAAACTATTTACATACAGAAATGTTTGTAATATACTTAGCCAAAACCTAGCAAATCACTCAAATTTTCTAAGACAATCAACCCTTGAGATTCAAGCAGTAAAAACTATTGAATCTATCGTTAATTTACAGAAAAAATCCAACCCATAACAAAACAAACCACAGGCAGTGTTATACTGCTTGTCACACAATAAACAAAAAGCCGTTTTCAGACGGCCTAATCAAGGAGAGCATCCTTTTATGAATAAAGCTTTTGCATTACCCGTTATCCACAGCGGCAACGGTAGCCTCGAGCAATACATTCATACTGTCAACAGCATTCCAATGCTGACCGCCGAAGAAGAAACACAACTAGCGGAACGTCAACAAAAAGGCGATCTCAATGCCGCCAAACAGCTTATTCTGTCCCATCTTCGCGTCGTCGTATCCATTGCACGCGGTTACGACGGCTACGGCCTCAACCAAGCCGACCTGATTCAAGAAGGCAATATCGGCCTGATGAAAGCCGTCAAACGCTACGAACCAAGTCGCGGCGCGCGCCTGTTTTCGTTTGCCGTGCATTGGATTAAAGCCGAAATCCACGAATTCATTTTGCGCAACTGGCGTTTGGTCCGCGTTGCCACAACCAAACCGCAGCGCAAACTGTTCTTCAATCTGCGCAGCATGCGTAAAAACCTGAATGCCTTGTCTCCAAAAGAAGCGCAAGAAATCGCCGACGATTTGGGCGTCAAATTGTCCGAAGTCTTGGAAATGGAACAACGCATGACCGGCCACGACATCGGCATCATGGCAGAAAACAACGATGACGAGGACAACTTTGCCCCTATCGACTGGTTGGCCGACCACGATGCAGAGCCTAGCCGTCAGTTGTCCAAACAAGCCCACTACGCCCTACAAACCGAAGGTCTGCAAAACGCCTTGGCGCAACTGGACGACCGCAGCCGCCGTATCGTTGAAAGCCGCTGGTTACAAGACGACGGCGGTTTGACCCTGCACGAATTGGCTGCCGAATACGGCGTATCTGCCGAACGCATCCGCCAAATCGAAGCCAAAGCCATGCAAAAACTGCGCGGTTTCTTGGCAGAAGAAGCAGAAGCCGTTTAAGCCTTTCTTGATAAAAAGGCCGTCTGAATCTTTTCAGACGGCCTTTTCGATGGCAAACCTCATCGTATCTTATCCCCCAACACATTCATTTTAAAGCCCACTTAAGCTATAATAGCCACCACACACACTACCCGGTCATACCATAACCATGCAACTTACCGTCGTCGGACTCAACCACCAAACCGCGCCCTTGAGCATACGCGAAAAACTGGCATTTGCTGCTGCAAATTTGCCGGATGCCGTGTCCAACCTCGCGCGCAGCGAGGCGGCGGAAGAAGCAGTCATTCTTTCTACCTGCAACCGCACCGAGCTTTACTGCGTCGGCGAATCCGAAAAAATCATCAACTGGTTGGCAAAATATCACAATCTGCCTGTCGAAGAAATCCGCCCCTACCTCTATACCTTAGATAATAATGAAACCGTCCGCCACGCCTTCCGCGTCGCCTGCGGCTTGGATTCCATGGTCCTGGGCGAACCGCAAATTCTCGGTCAAATCAAAGATGCCGTCCGCGTTGCGCAAGAACAAGAAAGCATCAATACCCACTTAAACGCCCTGTTTCAAAAAACCTTTGCCGTTGCCAAAGAAGTGCGTACCGACACTGCTGTCGGTGAAAACTCCGTCTCCATGGCTTCTGCATCGGTCAAAATGGCAGAGCAAATCTTCCCTTCCATTTCCGATCTGAACGTCCTCTTTATCGGCGCAGGCGAAATGATTGAACTGGTGGCCACTTATTTTGCCGCCAAAAATCCCAAGCTCATTACCGTTGCCAACCGTACACACCAGCGCGCGCAGGAATTGTGCGACAAACTCGGTGTCAACGCCGAAGCTTGCCTGCTGAACGAATTGCCCGATATTCTTCACGATTACGACGTGGTTGTTTCTTCCACTGCCAGCCAACTCCCACTCGTCGGCAAAGGCATGGTCGAACGCGCATTGAAAAAACGCCACAACATGCCTGTTTTCCTGCTGGATTTGGCTGTTCCGCGCGATATCGAAGCCGAAGTCGGCGAATTGGAAGACGCATATCTCTATACCGTAGACGACATGATGGACATTGTCCAAAGCGGTAAAGATGCGCGCAAAAAAGCAGCGGCGGCGGCTGAAAGCATGGTGGAAGAAAAAGTCAGCGAATTTATCCGCCTACAGAAAAACCGCCAAAGCGTTCCGCTTATCCGCGCCTTGCGCGACGAAGGTGAACGTGCACGCCGCCAAGTATTGGAAAATGCCATGAAGCAACTGGCAAAAGGCGTATCCGCCGAGGATGTCCTCGAACGCCTCTCCATCCAGTTGACCAACAAACTGCTCCACTCTCCGACACGCACGCTCAATAAAGCGGGCTCGGACAACAGCGAATTAATCGATGCCGTAGCGCAGATCTACCATTTGGATCAACACGACTGACGACAATTTAAAGGCCGTCTGAAAGAAGCGAACCGACGGACAGGTCATATTCCAAAGCTTTCAGACGGCCTTAAAACAATAAAATCCCAATTATCATTTTTTCATTTAAAATGAAATGCTTGAAAAAAAACCATTAAAGTGTAAAAATCCTACCTTATACATTTAAACAGCATTCAAACAATAAAACTGCCTGCCGATTCAAACGCATGCCGACAATACGATAGGCGCCGGCAAAAGGAACTTTCGTGAATATTAAAACAAACACATATCTGGCCCTTGCTGTTCTCTCAGCTTCCCTTCTTTCAGGTTGCGACAAAGTCAGCACCTTTTTCGGCAAAGACGAAAACAAAGAACTCGTTCAACGCATAGAAACCAATACCGATGACGGAAAAGTCGGTATGTTGCTGCCCGACTTCGCCCAACTGGTACAAAACGAAGGACAGGCCGTCGTCAATATTCAAGCGACACCGGCAAAACGCTCTGCGACACCGGATGACGACCATAGCATGGATCTGAGCCAATTCCCCGACAACGATCCGTTTTACGAGTTCTTCAAGCGCCTTGTTCCCAATATGCCCGACATGCCGCAAGAAGATACCGAAAGCGACGCTTTGAATTTCGGTTCCGGCTTCATCATCAGCAAAGACGGCTATATCCTGACCAATACCCACGTGGTTGCCGGCATGGGCAATATCAAAGTCCTGCTCAACGACAAACGCGAATACACGGCCAAACTGGTCGGCTCAGACGCCCAATCCGACGTTGCCCTCTTAAAAATCGAGCCACAAGAAGACTTGCCGGTTGTCAAAATCGGCAATCCGAAAGATTTGAAACCGGGCGAATGGGTAGCCGCCATCGGCGCGCCTTTCGGCTTTGACAACAGTGTAACCTCCGGCATCGTCTCCGCCAAAGGCCGCAGCCTGCCAAATGAAAACTACACGCCGTTCATCCAAACCGACGTTGCCATCAACCCCGGCAACTCAGGCGGCCCGTTATTCAACCTCCGCGGCCAAGTAGTCGGCATCAACTCGCAAATTTACAGCCGCAGCGGCGGTTTCATGGGTATTTCGTTTGCTATTCCGATTGATGTTGCCATGAATGTGGCCGATCAATTAAAAGCCAACGGCAAAGTCCAACGCGGCCAATTAGGCGTGGTTATTCAAGAAGTTTCTTATGATTTGGCCAAATCTTTCGGTTTGGACAAAGCAAGTGGCGCACTGATTGCAAAAATCATGCCAAACAGCGCGGCACAACAAGCAGGCTTGCAGGTTGGCGACATCGTACGCAAAGTTAACGGCGAAGAAGTCCGCGCTTCCAGCGATTTGCCAGTTATGGTCGGCTCGATTATGCCGGGCAAAGAAGTAACTTTGAGCATTTGGCGCAGCGGCAAACAAACCGATGTCAAAGTCAAACTTGGCAGCGCAGCCGAACAAACGGAAACTTCTGCAAAAGAAGCCGAACACCCGCAACACGAAAGCGGCCATGACGGATTCACCGTTGAAAATACAGGCGTTACCCTGCAGGTTGAAAACGCAGACGGTAAACAACGCTTAATCGTTCTGCGCGTTAGCGGCGCGGCCGAACGTGCCGGCCTCAAACGCGGCGACGAAATCATTGCCGTCAGCCAAATCAGCGTCAATGACGAATCCACTTTCCGTAGCGCATTGGAAAGCTCAGGCAAAAACGTACCGCTTTTGGTACAACGCGACGGCAATACTTTGTTCCTCGCGCTAAATCTGCAGTAGTCCGATTTTTCAGACGGCATGATGATGTGTTAGATGATAAAATACCCATATGTCAGAGGCAGTGGGTATTTTGTTATCCGTCTTCCAATTTAGGCCTTCTGAAAATATTTCACCGCTTATACACAATATAATTATGCAACTTATTAATTATTCGAATTCTATTTTATCTATCGTCCCGGCAGCCATCGCGCTCGCCTTGGCCATTGCAACGCGCCGTGTATTGCTGTCCTTAGGTGTCGGCATTATCGTAGGCTCATTCTTGCTGGTAGGCAGTAATCCACTTGATGCCTTGGTTCACTTAAAAGACATGGCAGTCAGCCTGACTTGGGCGGACGGCGATTGGTCCTTGGGCAAACCCAAAATCCTACTCTTCTTGGTGCTTTTGGGGATTTTCACTTCCCTGCTGACGCATTCCGGCAGCAACCAAGCATTTGCCGATTGGGCAAAACAGCACATCAAAGGCCGTCGCGGGGCGAAGCTGCTGACCGCCTGTCTGGTATTCGTTACCTTTATTGACGACTATTTCCACAGCCTTGCCGTCGGTGCGATTGCCCGCCCTGTAACCGACAAATTCAAAGTTTCCCGCGCCAAACTGGCTTATATCCTTGACTCCACTGCCGCGCCGATGTGCGTTTTGATGCCTGTATCCAGCTGGGGGGCGTCGATTATTGCTACTTTGGCAGGCCTTTTGGTGACTTACAACATCACAGACTACACACCAATGGGCGCATTCGTGGCCATGAGCCTGATGAATTACTACGCCGTCTTCGCATTAATTATGGTGTTTGTCGTTGCTTGGTTCTCCTTCGACATCGGCTCTATGGCTCGTTTGGAACGCGCCGCTTTGAACGAAACTCATGATGAAACCATTGAAACAGGCCATCCTAACGGCCGCGTATTCGCGCTGATTGTGCCGGTTTTAGTACTGATCATCGCCACTGTTTCCGCTATGATTTACACTGGCGCACAAGCTTCTGAAACCTTCTCTTTGCTCAGCGCGTTTGAAAATACCGACGTGAACACTTCCCTCGTATTCGGCGGTACTTGCGGTGTATTGGCCGTCATCCTCTGCACCATCGGCACCATCAAAACCAACGATTACCCTAAAGCCATTTGGCAGGGCATCATCTCTATGCGCGGTGCCATTACCATCTTGATTTTGGCATGGATCATCAGCACCGTTGTCAGCGAGATGCACACCGGCGAATACCTCTCCACTTTGGTGGCAGGCAATATCCACGCAGGCTTCCTACCCGTGATTTTGTTTCTGCTCGCAGGCGTGATGGCCTTCGCTACCGGCACAAGTTGGGGCACATTCGGCATCATGTTGCCGATTGCCGCCGCCATGGCCGTCAAAGTCGAACCTTCGCTGATTATCCCTTGCATGTCCGCCGTCATGGCCGGTGCCGTATTTGGCGACCACTGCTCGCCGATTTCCGACACCACCATCCTCTCTTCTACCGGCGCACACTGTAACCACATCGACCACGTTACCTCGCAATTCCCTTACGCACTAACCGTTGCCGCCTCTGCCGCTATCGGCTACCTGATTTTAGGCATGACCGGCTCTGCGCCTTTAGGTTTTGTGGTAACCGGCATCGTAATGGTTGTGTTGATTTTCATCTTAAAAGACAAGAAAAAAGCAACTGCCTAATTCAAAACCAATATTCAGACGGCCTGAGATATTCCGACACGCTCAGGCCGTCTGAATATTGCAATTACCCATATATACATTATTCAGGACAAAACAATGAATACGCCCCATCTTCCACGCGGCCCAGTCATGGCCGACGTCGCTGCCTATCATCTGACCGAAGAAGAAAAACAACGCCTGCTCGACCCTGCCGTCGGTGGCGTTATTTTGTTCCGCCGCAACTTTGAAAACGTCTCCCAACTCAAAGCTTTGGTTCAAGAAATCAAAGCCGTCCGTACACCTGAACTCATCATCGCCGTTGACCACGAAGGCGGACGGGTTCAACGTTTTATTGACGGCTTCACCCGCCTGCCGGCCATGAACGTATTGGGCGAAATTTGGGACAACGAAGGCAAAGAAGCCGCCTGCGCCCAAGCAGAACAAGTCGGCTGGGTTTTGGCAACCGAACTCTCCGCCTGCGGTATCGACCTATCCTTTACGCCTGTATTGGATTTAGACTGGGGGCAATGCGCCGTCATCGGCAACCGCAGTTTCCACCGCGACGCCAACATCGTGACCCAGCTTGCCCTTGCCCTGCAAAAAGGCCTGAACAAAGGCGGCATGAAATCTTGCGGCAAACACTTCCCCGGCCACGGCTTTGTCGAAGGCGACAGCCATCACGTCCTGCCTTGCGACGAACGCAGCCGCGAAGGGCTCGAAGCCGCCGACCTTATCCCATTCCGAGCATTGAGCCAAGCAGGCATGGCCGCAGTCATGCCTGCCCACGTCGTATACCCGCAAATCGACAGTCAACCTGCCGGCTTCTCCGAAAAATGGCTGAAACAAATCCTGCGCCAAGAAATCGGATTTAACGGCGTTATCTTTTCAGACGACCTGACCATGGAAGGTGCATGTGGTGTCGGCGGTATTAAAGAACGCGCCCGCCTTTCTTTTGAAGCAGGCTGCGATATTGTACTGGTGTGCAACCGCCCTGACTTGGTAGATGAATTACGAGACGGTTTCCACGCACCGGCAAACGCTGACTTGGCAGCACGTTGGCAATACATGGCCAACACATTGACCGTACAAGAAGCTGCCGACATCATGGCAACCGAAGCATTCCAAGCCGCCCAACAAGCAACTGCCAAACTGGCAACTCCAAAAGACATCGCAGGCGGTGTCAAAGTCGGCGAAGCATTCTGATTCAAGGCCGTCTGAAACATTGACGGCAAATAAAAAAAGGAAGACTTGAAAAAGTCTTCCTTTTTTGTCTTCCTAATTAATGAAGTTTTACGTTATAGCGACGTTCCAAACGTAAGAATACCCATCCTAATACACTCGTCAATACAAGATAAATCAATGCAACCGTATAAAGTGGCTCTTGGAATATCGAATACTGACCTGTGATTGCTTTTTGAACAGACATAAGTTCAGGAACTGCAATAACAGACAGCAAAGAACTATCTTTCAAAAGTGTGATAAATTCACCTGCAAGTGGCGGCAACATACGGCGAAGAGCCTGAGGTAAAATCACATAACGCATCGCCTGGGTATAGGTCAGACCCAAAGAACGTGCGGCTTCCATTTGGCCTTTATCAATCGACTGGATACCGGCACGGAAAATCTCACAAACATATGCACCTGAGTTGGCAATCAAAGCCATTACACCTGCGATCAATGGGCCATAAGAGCGACGAAAATTAATTGCAGATTCTCCGCTGATTAATGCACCATCGGTAGGATGTACAAAAAATGGGAAAATAACAAAAGCCCAAATAATAACTTGAGCAAGCAATGGCGTACCGCGGAACAATGCAACATACACAAAAGAAATCTTACGCAAAACCCAAGCCAATGCACGTATCGGCGCACCGGCTTTTTCCGGATTAACCAAACGAGCCAATGCCAACAGCAAACCTAAAATCGAACCGCCAATCGTTGCAACCACTGTAATTCCCAGCGTCGCTAATACGCCGTAAAAAAACATCCAGCGGTATTCATAAATAATGTCAAAACGAAAATCCATAACCCTTCCGTCGGTCAAAATCGGTAACTAATCCGAATATTTTTTAAAAATGAAGCTTGATATTTTACAAGAAAATACATTGCTTGAACGGTTTTTTGTTAAATTAATCCACCCAACCCTGCTTTTTTTACATTTCTAATAAATTAAAGCCCCTTTTCACCTTTGCCCATATAGGACATTTTCCGTATAAAAAACAAAGCGCAAACCCGACACAAAATTGACCGAAACACAAAAACAGCGGATAATCCGCCCATTCTTCAAACATCTTTCAGACGGCCTTCCCTCTTTCCTTAAGGGCCGTCTGAAAACATTTTAAAAAGCATAAAACATGAAAGTACCCGAACTCTTATTGCCTGCAGGCGGCCTCGAACGCATGCGCGCCGCCTACGATTACGGCGCAGATGCCGTTTACGCCGGCAGCCCGCGTTACTCCCTGCGCGCCCGCAACAACGAATTTGCCAAACTCGACGTCCTCGAGCAAGGCATTAAAGAAGCGCACGAGCGCAACAAAAAATTCTTCCTGACCGTCAATACGCTGCCGCACAACTCCAAACTCAAAACCTTTGTTTCCGATATGGAGCCCTTGATTGCCATGAAACCCGACGCGTTGATTATGGCGGATCCGGGTTTGATTATGACTGTGCGCGAAAAATGGCCGGAAATGCCGATTCACCTGTCCGTACAGGCAAACACCACCAACTACTGGGGCGTGAAATTCTGGCAAAACATCGGCGTTGAGCGCATTATTCTGTCGCGCGAATTGAGCATGGAAGAAATCGCCGAAATCCGCCAAGAATGCCCCGACATCGAACTCGAAGTCTTCATTCACGGCGCATTGTGTATCGCCTACTCCGGCCGCTGCCTGCTCTCCGGCTATTTCAACCATCGCGACCCCAACCAAGGCACCTGCACCAACTCCTGCCGTTGGGACTACAAGGTTCACAACGCCACTGAAAGCGATGCAGGCGACGCCCAACTTCTGCAAGGTTTCAACTTTGAAAAAGCTCAAGAAGAAGCCAACCAAAACTTTGAAGGCATCAATGGTCAAAAACGCCATCCCTACGCCGACAAAGTTTTCCTGATTGAAGAGTCCAACCGCCCGGGCGAAATGATGCCGATTATGGAAGATGAACACGGCACCTACATCATGAACTCCAAAGACCTTCGCGGCATTGAAGTGGTTGAGAAACTGGCAAAAATTGGTGTGGACAGCCTCAAAGTCGAAGGCCGTACCAAATCGCTCTATTATGTTGCACGCGTGGCCCAGTCCTACCGCAAAGCGATTGACGATGCCGTTGCAGGCCGTCCGTTTGATTACAGCCTGTTGAGCGAACTCGAAGGCCTCGCCAACCGTGGCTACACCAGCGGCTTCCTCGAACGCCACCAAACTCAAGACTACCAAAACTACCTCAGCGGCCATTCCACCGCCAAACAAAGCCAATACGTCGGCCACGTTACCGAAATTGATGAAAACGGCTGGGCGACAATCGAAGTTAAAAACCGCTTCGCTGTCGGCGATTCACTCGAAATCATCCACCCGAGCGGCAACCAAACCATCAAATTGGAACAAATGACCCGCAAAGGCCAGCCTGTCGATGTTGCCCCAGGCAACGGCATTCAGGTCAAAATCCCGAATATGCAAGGCAAAGAAAAAGCTTTGGTTGCGCGGATTATGAATCCTTAAGCATCGAAAAATAAAGGCCGTCTGAAAGTTTCAGACGGCCTTTTAAATGATCTATGCTGTTTTAAGCCTATTCTTGCAATACGGCAGCAATCAATTCTTCCGCACCATCATCTGCCAGTTTTTTGGCGACTGCACGACCCAAGGCATCGGCGTATTCGGCAGGGGCTTGCGCATCCGCCTGCAAAATTACCGAACCGTCAGGATGACCGACCAAGCCGCGCAAGGTCAGCAAGCCGTTTTCTTCAGTGCAATATGCGGCCAGCGGCACTTGGCAACTTCCACCCAAAGCGCGCGCCAACGCACGTTCGGCCGTAACGCAGGCGTGTGTGGTATCGTGGTTCAAAGGCTTTAAGACTTCGTACAAATCTTCGCGATGCGCTGCAATTTCAATACCCAATGCGCCTTGTCCGGCGGCAGGCAGACTGTCGGATTCCGACAAAATCATGCGGATGCGTTCGTCCAATTCCAGACGCTGCAAACCGGCGGCAGCCAAAATAATCGCGTCGTATTCGCCGTTATCGAGTTTGGACAAACGGGTTTGCACATTGCCGCGCAAAGGTTTGATAACCAAATGCGGATAGCGCACGCGCAACTGGGCTTCGCGGCGCAGGCTGGATGTGCCGACGACAGCGCCTTTGGGCATTTCTTCCAAACGCGCGTATTGGTTGGACACAAATGCGTCAAACGGATTGGCGCGTTCGCCGATGGCCGCAAGCGTAAAACCTTCAGGTAAATCCATCGGCACGTCTTTAATCGAATGCACGGCCAAGTCGGCCCGGCCGTCATACAAAGCCTGCTCCAACTCTTTGACAAACAAGCCTTTACCGCCGACTTTTGACAAAGTTCTGTCCAAAATCTGGTCGCCGCGCGTGGTCATGCCCAAAATCTCGACTTCGCAATCGGGATACAGGGCTTTCAGACGGCCTTGGATGTGTTTTGCCTGCCACATGGCAAGCAGGCTTTCGCGACTGGCGATAACGAGTTTTTTCGGGTTCATAATGGTTGCCTGAAAGATGGAAAACGGCATGAAGTCTATCATATTTTGGGCGTTTTTTCAGACGGCATGGGGGTGAATATGTTATATTTACGCCTAAAAACCAAATTTTCCGGACAACATGAAACGCGCCAAGAAATATCCTTTTTTATCCTTACAGCGGCAACGTTTTCATCTGAGCTTTGAAAACGCTTCTTCCGCCGCCAACCTTCCGTCAGAGAACGACTTCTACCGCTGGGCGTGGTCGGCCTTGAAAAACGAATACCGCCGCGCAGACATCAGCCTGATTCTTCTGGACGAAGAAGAAGCCCGCGCCTACAACCGCGACTACCGCGGCAAGGATTACGCCACCAATGTATTGAGTTTCGCGCTCAACGAAGGCGAAATCCTGCCCGACCAGTTTTCAGACGGCTTGTATGGCGATTTGGTAATTTGTCCGCAAGTGGTTTTGAAAGAGGCCGCCGAACAAGGCAAAACACCTGAGCAGCATTTTGCCCACCTGACCATACACGGTACTTTACACCTGATGGGCTACGACCACATCGAAGACAATGAAGCCGAAATAATGGAAGCCGAAGAAATCCGCCTGATGCTGGCGGCAGGCTTCCCCAACCCCTACCAAGAGGACGAATATTAAAATGGACGGTACGCAGTCGAAACCCAAGTTTTTCGAACGCCTAATCTCCCGACTTGCCGGCGAGCCTGATTCCGCCGAAGACGTATTGACCCTGCTGCGCCAAGCGCACGAGCAGGAAGTTTTTGATGCCGACACACTGACCCGGCTGGAAAAAGTATTGGACTTTGCCGAGCTGGAAGTGCGCGATGCCATGATTACGCGCAGCCGCATGAACGTATTGAAAGAAAACGACAGCATCGAGCGCATCACGGCCTACATCATCGAAACCGCCCATTCGCGTTTCCCCGTCATCGGCGAAGACAAAGACGAAGTTTTGGGCATTTTGCACGCCAAAGACCTGCTCAAATATATGTTCAACCCCGAGCAGTTCCACCTGAAATCCGTCTTGCGCCCTGCCGTTTTCGTCCCCGAAGGCAAATCACTGGCCTCCCTTTTAAAAGAATTCCGCGAACAACGCAACCACATGGCGATTGTCATTGACGAATACGGCGGTACATCCGGCCTGGTAACCTTTGAAGACATCATCGAGCAAATCGTCGGCGACATCGAAGACGAATTTGACGAAGACGACAGCGCCGACAATATCCACGCCGTTTCTTCCGAACGCTGGCGCATCCACGCTGCCACCGAAATCAAAGATATCAACACCTTCTTCGGTACGGAATACAGCAGCGAAGAAGCCGATACCATCGGTGGCCTGGTCATTCAAGAATTGGGACACCTGCCCGTACGCGGCGAAAAAGTCATCATCGGCAGCCTGCAATTTACCGTCGCACGCGCCGACAACCGCCGTCTGCACACCCTGATGGCCACACGAATTAAAGAAAACACGGATAAACCATGATTATTCTGGATCACGTCTCCAAACACTATCAAACACGCGACAACAAAGACTTTGTCGCCGTCGAGCCGACCAGCCTCGAAATCAAACAGGGTGAAATCTTTGGCTTGATGGGCTATTCCGGCGCAGGCAAATCCACCCTGCTGCGCCTGATTAACTTATTGGAACGTCCGGATACAGGTACCGTCAGCGTGTGCGGCCAAGAGCTGACCGCACTCAACGCCACGCAACTGCGCCACGCCCGACAAAACATCGGCATGGTATTCCAACAGTTCAACCTATTGAGCAACCGTACCGTTGCCGAAAACGTCGCCTTCCCTTTAGAAATTGCCAAATGGCCGTCTAAAAAAATCCAAGCGCGTGTTGAAGAATGTTTGGAAATTGTCGACTTGCAAGACCATGCCAACCATTACCCGTCCCAACTTTCCGGCGGTCAAAAACAACGTGTCGGCATTGCCCGTGCGCTGGCGCCGCAACCTCAAGTCATCCTCGCCGACGAACCCACTTCCGCCCTCGACCCCGCCACTACGCGCAGCGTTTTGAAATGTTTGGAAGACATCAACCGACGTTTCAACGTAACCATCGTCATCGTTACCCACGAAATGAGCGTTATCCGCCGCCTGTGCGACCGTGCCGCCCTCTTGGATAAAGGCCGTCTGCTGGAAATCGTTGAAGTACACGGCAACCAAATCCATGCCCAATCCGAAATCGGGCAAGAGCTGATTCGAGAGGACTAATATGGCAGATTTAACATTTGAAAGTGCTGTTGAGACCATCATCAGCATGAAGGGCGAAATTATCCAAGCCTTGGGCGAAACCTTTATTATGGTCGGCCTATCGACTACTTTCGCCGTTATCTTCGGTACGATTTTGGGCGTATTGCTGTTTGTGACGTCAAGCCATCAGTTGCACTACAACAAACAGCTGAATTTGTTTTTGGACAACCTGGTCAACCTGATGCGCGCATTCCCTTTCGTCATCCTGATGATTGCCATGATTCCTGTTACACGCGCCATCATCGGCACGACCATCGGCCCGGTTGCCGCCTCATTGGTATTGAGCGTATCCGGCCTATTCTACTTCGCCCGTCTGGTTGAGCAAAACCTGCGCGAAGTACCCAGAGGCGTAATTGAAGCGGCCTCCGCAATGGGTGCCTCACCCATGAGCATCATCTGCAAAGTGCTTTTGAATGAAGCGCGCGCAGGTATGGTTTCCAGCATTACCGTACTGGCTATTGGCCTTTTGTCGTACAGCGCGGCGGCAGGTATGATTGGCGGCGGCGGTTTGGGCGACCTTGCTATCCGTTACGGCTACTACCGCTATCAAATGGAAGTCATCATCTTCATCGTTGCCATCCTGGTTTTACTCGTTATCCTGATTCAAGGTATCGGCAACAGATTGGCGCGCAAACTGGATAAACGTTAAACAAACCAGGCCGTCTGAAATGGACTTACTATTTTTCAGACGGCCTGTTATCTATTTAGAACATATTAGGATATACCAAATAAATCTACAAAAAACACCCTCATATTCCCAAAATAGATTTACAATTCCTCTTTTTTTGACGGCGGCAGCTTAAGGCCGTCTGAAACCGTTTTATCATCCATCTGGAGCAAAATATGAAAACCAACACATTCTTCAAAACCCTTTCTGCTGCTGCGCTGGCCATCGTATTGGCTGCCTGCGGTGGTCAAAAAGACAGCGCGCCTGCTGCCTCTGCTGCTTCTTCTGCCGACAACGGCGCAGAGAAAAAAGAAATCGTCTTCGGTACAACCGTCGGCGACTTCGGCGATATGGTAAAAGACCAAATCCAACCGGCTTTGGAGAAAAAAGGCTATAAAGTCAAACTGATCGAGTTCACCGACTATGTGCGCCCCAACCTTGCTTTGGCTGAAGGCGAATTGGACATCAACATCTTCCAACACAAACCTTATCTGGATGACTTCAAAAAAGAACACAAACTGGACATCACTGAAGCCTTCCAAGTACCGACTGCACCTTTGGGCCTGTACCCTGGCAAACTGAAATCTTTGGACGAATTGAAAGACGGCGTCAGCGTTTCCGCACCTAACGACCCATCCAACTTTGCCCGTGCATTGGTTATGTTGAACGAATTGGGCTGGATTAAACTGAAAGCCGACGTTGATCCGCTGACCGCATCTAAAGCAGATATTGCCGAAAACCCTAAAAACATCCAAATCGTAGAACTTGAAGCCGCCCAACTGCCGCGCAGCCGTGCCGACGTTGACTTTGCCATCGTTAACGGCAACTACGCCATGAGCAGCGGCATGAAACTGACCGAAGCCCTGTTCCAAGAGCCGAGCTTCGCCTACGTTAACTGGTCTGCTGTCCGTACTGCCGACAAAGACAGCCAATGGCTGAAAGATGTAACCGAAGCCTACAACTCTGACGAGTTCAAAGCCTACTCACAAAAACGCTTTGCCGGTTACAAATATCCTGCTGCATGGGGTGAAAACGCAGCTGCAGGCGCTCAAGCCGAAGCTGCTTCTACTGCTTCTGCAACCAAATAAGTAACTTTTTGAAAAAGGCCGTCTGAACATTCAGACGGCCTTTTTCTATTGATTATCTCTTCCCAAAGTTCAAAACAAGTTTTTTGATTAACGCCAAATACTTACGTAATTCCCTTTTTAAAACCAAATCAATATGTTGTAAAAAAGTTCAATAAGAAATCATGTTTTTATTCAATAGAATCAATTACTAAATGAATTATTCTACTTTTTTATAATATTCACTAGTAATGTTCCGCTTATCCTGATATTATACCGCTCATCTAAAGACATCCGGTTATCCGCATTACAGACCGTTCATCTGAATTACTTCAAACCACTTTGTCGGATTTTCCCATGTATGTTGTGTTTCTCCGTATCGAAGGGGTTTGAGCGGTTGAAATACCGTTTTGCTTAGATATTAAAGCTTCGTGCTTTGAAATGAGTGAATTTTTGTTTTAAGTGTCGTAATCTCTTGCTAATTACTCCCAGCTGCAAGAGTTTCAGGGTTGCCCCCTTGGGCAGCCCTTCTTTTTTTATCCTCCATTATTTCAGTAATGGAGCCTTCCCTGCCCTATGCACATAGTCAAAATCGCAGACAAGGCCGCCCTTCCCTCATCCTCCAATCTTCTTCAATTCATTATTCGGCATTACCAGCCAAACCTGTGCCTTTTTAACTTGAGCCGCAGTACGGATGGCCGCTTCATCCATAATGGAGAATGCGGTGGAAAAAGCATCAGCAACCGCCGCACTCTCCGCCATAACGCTCATGCTTTTATAACGCGGTTGGCTTCCGCCTGTACGCGGATCAAAAAGATGGGTAAATTTGCCAGCCTCGTCCATTACCGTGCCATAGCCGCCCGATGTGGCAAAGGCTTGGTTTTTCATGGCAATGGTGGTCAGGATTTGGTCTTCTTGGTCGGGATTGCGAATGCTGACATTCCACTCGCGCTGGTTGGCATTATCAAAGCCGTAAATCTCCCCCATATCAATCAATGCCTGGGTAACGCCTTGCTGCTTCAACAATTCGGCTACTTTGTCGGTGATATAGCCCTGCGCAATGCCGTTAAGCGATAAGCCCATGCCTTTTTGGTCAAAACGGATTTCTTTGGTATCAAAATCGACTTTGTTGAAATCCACTAATTTGAGCCGTGTCTTTGATACTGCGTTCGGATGGCGGCGTTTCGGTTTTGGGGTTTCGCCTAAAATGGTCGGCATACAGATTCCACAAAGGCTGAATGCTGGGATCAAATGCACCCTGCGTCAGCTGATGGATATCTCGGCTGATACTGAGCAGCTGCAAAAAATCGGATGGCGGATTTTTCAGACGGCCTTCTCGGTTTAAGCGGCTAATCATGCTGTCATCCCGATACAGGCTGAAGATTTTTTCCAATCGTGAAACTTCCGCCAATACTTTGTTGACCAGTATTTCCGCCTGCTTGCGCTCAACGCCGAACAAACGCAACTCCGCACCCGAACCCAACGCAATACCTCTCCAAATAACTGGCTGCTCTTCTTGATTCAGGCTGGCCGGATGAGTCGGCTGATTGGTTCTGCGGCTAATGGCAAAGGGAATGCCGACACCAGCGGCAAGTGTGGCGGCGATGGCAAGGAAACGGCGGCGCGTTAAGGGGGTGGACATAAAGTATTCCTTGGATTTTTATCTTTACATTGAAAGCCGCATTCATTAAATCATCAATCGACAGCTTCCAACATAAAGGCCGTCTGAAACTGTTTCAGACGGCCTTTATTGGTTGTTTTATTTGAAAATGTATTCGTCGGGCATCTCTGCAAAACCGACTACTCTGCCGCCTTTCTCTTTGGCGAATTTTTCAGCCTGAGCCTTGTCGGCAAACGGAAGCGCGTCTTCCGCACCCATGCCGCCGATAAAGCTGCTTTCGATGACGTAATAGGCTTTTTTCGCATCTATCCATTCGGCGTCGGCATTGGGTTTTTCCCAATCTTTGACTTTGCCCATATCGGTAACATAGATAGCATGAATGCCTTTGGGCTCTTCAGGCAGTTTAGTGTAGCCGAACATCTGCTTGATGGTGGAAAACCAAACCGGTTTGTCAGGTTTGCCGTTCAAGAAGATTTGCGCTTTAGGGCCGTTGTGTTCGGTCAAGTTCATGCTGCAGTAATGACCGACTGCACTGTCGCTGATTCGTTGGGGCGTAGGCGGAGGAGTATTTTCCTCTTTGCTACAAGCAGATAAAGCAAGGATGGTGAATGCTGTAAATAATATTTTTCTCATATTTGTCTCTTTCCGAAAATCCAGGCGGCCAAGACCAAGGGAATGATAACCCATAATACCTGCGCCGTCAGCAAAACCGGCATAGTCAGGCTGATTTGATCGCTCAAACCGGCCATCCCTGCGTACATCGCGGTGTTTTCATAACCGGTCAGGTTGAGCAGACGGTAAATGTCGGAAGGATTGAACAAGAGAATGGTTTCTACAACAGGCGCGGTAATAACTTGTTCAGTATCGGCAACCAAAACACCCAAAAGCGCCATATCGAAAATCACCACAAAAAACAGCCATACGCCGATGGCGATACCGGCGGCAGTACCGCGTTCTTTGACTTTTGCGCTAATCAAATAACCCATAGACAAAAAGGCTGCACCAAGAATCACACTGGCAACAATCAGGAGGGCAAAAGGTTTCCATGCGGCAAGGTCAAAGCCGCCGTTGGCAAGCTGGAGGGTAATGCCCGCCAATCCGTAGCCTGCCGTGGTGGCAAGGGCAAGGATGATGAGATGGCCGATAAATTTGCCGGCAAGGATTTGGTTGCGCGAAATCGGATAGCTCAACAACAGCGCCATCGTGCCGCGTTCGATTTCGCCAATCAGCGCATCATAAGAGAGCAACATCGCAATCAGCGGAATCAGGAAAATCGACAGGCTGGAGAGGCTGACAACGGTAACGGTCAACGGATCGACTTTGACTGTACCGGTAGGCGAGCTGCCCAGGAAACCCAATGACAGGGCAAGCGCGGCAAGCAGGAGTGCGGCGGCGAGGACCCAACGGTTGCGCAGGCTGTCGCGGACTTCTTTGCCGGTAATAATCCAAACGGGGTTCATACGTCTTCCCTTTTTAAGAATTGTGCGTACATATCGTCAAGTGTCGGGGTATGGATATCGATATAGGCAAGGTTGCCCAAATCACCCAATTCACTCAAAAGCCCCATACGCTCTTCGGCTTTACATTGCGCTTTATACGACAGCCCGTCTGAAAGCGGCTGCCAACGCTCGCTCAACGGACGCGCTTCTTTCAAACGAACATTGACGGTCAACGGCAAACCACTTTGAACATGCAACTCATCCATGCTGCCATCGGCAACTTTCACACCGTTTTTCATGACGATAATGCGGTCGGCGTGGCCATCGAGTTCGGCAAGCGCGTGCGTGCTGAGCAATACGGTTGCACCGCGTCCATTCAGTTCGCGCACGACTTCGTAAAACATTTGGCGTGAAGCCGGGTCAAGGCCTGTGGTCGGTTCGTCAAACAATAAGACTTTAGGCTCGCCCAACAAGGCTTGTGCCAAAGCGAGACGTTGGCGCATACCTTTGGAGTAAGTGCCGACACGGCGGCGTGCCGCTTGAGAAATGCCGACGCGTTCCAACAACTCACGGTTTTTCCTCAAGGGCTGTTTTTTAAGTTTGGCATAGAAATCCATGGTTTCAATGCCGGTCAATGAAGGATGAAGCGCGACGGTTTCAGGCAGGTAGCCGATTTGGCTGCGAAGCAGTGCGCCTGCCTTACTGCCGGTACGCTCGCCCAGCAACATGACTTCGCCTTCGGTCGGCGTAATCAGGCCGAGTATCAGCTTCATGATGGTGGATTTGCCTGCACCGTTATGCCCTGCCATGCCGACGCTTTCGCCTGCTTTGAGGACTAAATCGACTTGGTTGACGGCTTTTTGACTACCGAATTGTTTGGTCACGTTTCTTAATTCGACGTGGTTGGTCATGAATAATTCCTTTGTGCCGTTTCAGACGGCCTCATGAAAAAGGCCGTCTGAAAACATGTTTAATTCAAAGATCCGTTTTCGGCATCGCTCCAATCGGATTGGCGCGTACTGGCTTCGTGCAACAGCTCATCCTTCATGGCTTCGTATTTGGTGCTTGTTTTGTTGCTGATCGGTTTCATCAATGGCTTACTGTCGATGACGCCGCCCGGCAAAATAGCGGGGAACTGAGATTGCGCCCATTTGACAATGCTGACGGCAGGACTGTTCATCAGCAGACGGGACACGGGGGCGCGCCAAATGATTTGGTCGATAATGCCGTTCGGTCGATAGGCGTTGTCGCCAAAACCATCGCCATCAAGATCGAATGTACTGTTGTCGCTCCAATAATTGCCTCGGCCGCCCTCTCCCCAATCAAGGAAACGGGTGCTGACGTATTTAACTTGGCTTTCGTTGTTGATAAACGAATTATTGGACAGACTTGTGCCTTCAATAGCCGCGGTAAAGTGAATGCCGATTTGACAGTTTTCAAAATGGTTGTCAAAAATTTTATTGAAGTTGGCGTTATAGGCGAATACGCATTTACCGGCTTTGTTGATAATGTTATCGTTAATATCGGAATGGTTGACGTAATTGAGCATAATGCCTTGGTCACGGCTGCCTACGGCGATATTGCCATACACTTTGAGACGCTCTGAGAACATCAACACATAGCCCATATTGTTGCCGACAGAGATGTTGTTGCTGACCTCGCTGTCGTTGGTGTACATATAATGCACTGCAAAACGCAAATCGCTGAAACGATTGCCTTTATAGGTATTGTTTGTACTGGTATTAGAAAAAATACCGTCACGGCCTTTGGAAATATCGTTGTCGACTACTTGCGCGCCCGGCGCATTCCAAACCGTTACGCCATTACCGCGCTCATTCACACGCAATGTGGCTTCCCCGACAATCTTATTTTCGCGCACCATCGATTCTGCCGCGCCATGGATGTATACGCCGACTGAGTTGTCCAAGACATTATTGTGTTCAACCAATGCTCGCGGAGCCGTTTCCTCAAGATAAATCCCTGCATCCATGGCCGGCAGGCTCAAGCCTGAATTGGAAACGGTCAGATTGCGCAGAGTTACGTCAGGCGCATGAACGGCAATGGTACGCCCGCTCCTGTCGCCGACAATCTTGGCGGAGCGATCGGCCGGACCTTCAATGGTAATCGGTTTGTCGATATAGAGTTTGGTCTTGTATGTACCGGAGGCAAGCTTGAGCGTATCGCCGGCTTGGGCGCGCGCTAAAGCATCATTGAGATTGTCTTGTGCGGATACGTTGATGACTGAGGCAAAGGCCGTCTGAACCATACTGCCCAATAGCAATACGAATGCGGCACGTTGCCATTTGGAACGATGGGATGGTGTATGCGTCATAATTATATCTCAATTTCAGACGGCCTGTTTTCTACATGGTAAACATATGCAGAAACAGGTATTTTGATGTTATAGCAAAGCTGTCTGATGATGGCTTATATCTCATTGCAATATCTGCAGACAAACAGCTTTGCTATAAAGGCCGTCTGAAAGAATGTCTTTTCAGACGGCCTGAAGGATTAAATCATCAAACCAAAATTATTTTGGTTTAACAATCATTTGACCTGACATTTCCATGTGCAATGCGTGGCAGAACCATTGGCAGTAATACCAGTGTACGCCTGGACGGACTGCTTTGAAGGTTACAGAAGATGTCGCTTGCGGGCCGATCTCCATAGCGATACCGTAGCCTTCCAAAGTGAAACCGTGAGTCAAGTCCTCAATGGTCTCAACGTTGGTTACGTATACGGTCACTTCGTCGCCTTGGTTCACTTCAAATTGAGGGATACTGAATGCAGGCGCAACGGCAGTCATGTACACGCGTACTTTGTTGCCTTCACGTACGACTTTAGCGGCTTTTTCCAGCTCAACACCGTCTTTTTGCGCTTGTTCCAAAGCATCTTTCCAGAACCATGGGTCTTTGCGGTCCCAAGTTTTGCTTGGGTTCACTTTGGAAGCGGAAACCAGACAGAAGTCATGTGGTTCTGCAAAAGTCGGGTTGTCGTGAACCAGACGCATTTCGTCGCCGGAGATGTCGATTAATTGGTCACACTCAGGTTTCAGAGGGCCTGCGTTCAGGAAGCGGTCTTTGGAGAATTTGTTCAAAGACACCAACCATTTACCGTCGGCTTCTTTAGTTTCACCCATGGTAGTGTGGTTGTGACCAGGTTGATAGTGAACGTCCAATTTTTGTTTAATCGGATCGATTTTCTCGCCTTTGTAGGCTTTAATCGCATCGTCGATGTTCCATTTCACCATTTGGCTGTCGATAAACAATGTAGTATAGGCATTGCCGCGACCGTCAAATGCAGTGTGTAATGGGCCAAGACCCAGTTGAGGTTCAGCTACGACAACATCGCGCTCTTTAATTTTGCCTGCAAACAAATCGTCCAGTTTGCTGACATCCAATACGGTAACGGTTGGAGACAGTTTACCGTTGAGCATGATGTATTTGCCGTCAGGGCTTGCGTTACAGCCGTGAGGAGAGTTAGGTACAGGGATGTAGCGGGTGTATGGAGAGTTGGCTTCTGCACGGCCGTCCAACATTTTCACGCCGTTAACTTCTTTGAAGTCGCCTTTTTTGATGCCTTCTTCGATAGCGGCCAGGTTAAATACTACACACCAGTCTTGCTCGTTAGAAGAAGCACCTTGTACAGTCAGAGCGCGTTCAGAGTTATAGCAGGTAGAGAAAGAGTATTTACCTTGGTAGTCGGCATCGCCGTTGTCCAAGTTACCGTCTACCAAAACTTGCCATGCGATTTCCATGGTTTCGCCGTCAATTGCGGTATAAACGGCATTCCAAGTTTTCGCATCATCCCATTTACCTACGCCGTCAACTGGAACAATGTGTTCGCCGTTGGCAAAAACGTAACCGGTTTTCGGATAACGTTGCGGACGCAGACCGTGGATACCTGAAGCATTAGGAATATCGATGATTTTATCGGTTTTCATTACATCCAAGCGGACGCGGCAAACACGGGTGTTTGCTTTATCGTTGGCGTAAGCATAACGGCCATCGTAAGTTTGGTCGGTGAAAGACAAGTGCGGGTGGTGCAAGTCGCCGTTAGGGTAGCAACGCAGACCGCTGTCTTGCAGGAATTTACGGGTTTCCGGCGTAATGTTTCCGTTTAAAACGCTCAGACTCTCGTTGGTACGACCCCAACCAGTAGCGCTGTCCATATTGAATACTGGGATACGCATCAGTTCGCGCATAGATGGCAAACCGATCAAGCGCATTTCGCCTGATTGACCGCCTGACAGGAAACCGTAGTATTGGTCAAGTTCGCCTGGACCGACTTCGGAAGTTTGTTTGCCCGGTTCGGCAGAATGAGCAGCGGCTTTTTCGGCAGGAGCTGCGCCAGAAACAGCAGCTTTGTCACCCTCACCGTTAGAGCAACCGGCCAAGCCCAACAAACCGGCACCGGCAATACCTGCGCCGGAAGCAGCGGCAGTACCTAAGAATGAACGACGGCTTAAGCCGTTTTGTTCTAATTTTTCGTCTGACATACGACACTCCTTGGATAAAATCCGGCGGCCGATTTTTTTCAGACGGCCTACCGATGAAAAAATTTCTAAGTTGGGCTGCCGATACAGCCCTCTTTTTTATAAATAACTACTTATCAACACTAATTGCCGATTCTTTTTTAACAAACTGAACAACTTGTTCTTGAGCATTTTTCGTTGCTGCCGCATCGTGCTGCTCAGATTTTGCTGCCGCTTGTTTTTGTTTTTTCTTATTCGTTGCCACTACTTGAGGACAACGCGTATCGTGGTGATACATTACCTGGCAATGCAGGCATTGGATACATTCGTTCGGATGGATATCGCCTTCTGGTGCAATGGCCTGTACCGGACATTCATGCGTACAAATCTGACAAGGATTGCCACACATTTTATAGCGGCGCAGCCAGTCAAACACACGGAATCGACCCGGCAATGCGATACCCGCACCCAAAGGACACAGATAACGACAGAAGAAACGTTCGATAAACAATCCGGCAATCAGCAAAGCTGCAGCAAACAATACAAACCACCATTCGCGCATAAACTTCAGAATAATTGCGGTTTTGAAAGGTTCAACTTCTGCAAATTTTTCAGCAGTACCCAAATCATACAGGGAAATAGCCAGCAAACCGAAGAAGATGACGTATTTAATGGCTGTCAGGCGCGTATGCAACAGATGTGGCACAGTAATTTGTTTTACGCCCAGTTTTTTAGCAATGCGATTGGTCAATTCTTGCAACGAACCGAAAGGACACAGCCAGCCGCAGAACGTACCCCTGTTCCACAACAGCATGGTTGCCGCTGTAAAGAGCCACAGGATGAACACCAGCGGATCCATCAGGAAGAATTCCCAGTGGAATTCAGTCAAAACTGCGGAGAATAAGGTCAGCGTATTGACAACCGATAATTGAGCTTGCGCATACCAACCAATATAAACTAAGGTAAATGTCAGGAAGCAGAGGCGGAAACGGTCATACCATTTTTCGTAACGTACAATCCAGTCTTGGAACAGGAATACCAACAGAAGAATTGTCAAAGCAATACCGACAACAATAATTTGACCTTGCTTGGCTTTCCAAACCTGTTTCCAAAGTTGGTTGGAAACACCATCATCACCGGCAGTCGCATCTTCGGCAATACCCGTACTTTCAGGAACTGAAGCTGCAGCCGCAACTTGCTCAACCGGCGCGCTGATTTCAACAGGTGGCGCTTTTGGATCATCGACATAGTAGCCTTTTGGCAATTCGTAATCCAAATCTGCATTCACAAAAGCTTTATCGTTAACGCTCAACACACGTTGAATCATCAGTTGTAAACGCCATGGCTCGGCAGCATCAAATTCCACACCTTCCGGGATGGTAAACCAAGAGACCTCTTTAAATGCAGGTGCACCTTCCGCTGCCAAAGCAACTACACGCTCATGTTGTGCATCGGTAAAACGGAAGCTGGTATCGCCCTGAATCATTTCGATACGGTCGAAGATACCGCCACGCACATAGCCTGAGCCTTTCCAAGAGTATCGGCCTTCACCGGCAACCATAATAGCCTGTTGACCTGGTTGCAAACGTTTTTGCAGATTATTCCAACCGGCTTCACCTAAAAGACTTTTACCGATAGAAGGTTGGCTGACCAAAGCAACATATAAATCAACGAATGTATCGTTACCATCGCCCTGCTCTGCATGGTCTGTAACACCTGCTTTACCACCTTTTTCAAACAATTTGTTGATATCGTCAACAGAAATATGCAGATGACCAACAGCTTTTTGTTCTAACAGTGCATTCCAAGACTGAATATCTTGTTTATCAGAATTCACAGCACGACGGGGACGGGTTTGAACCGCAGGCTCATTTGCAGCTTGTTCACCAGAAGCGGCAGCAGCACCGGCTTGAGTCGCTTTATCCGTACCCAAATGATATTGATGAATAACCGATTTGACAGAACGCTGAATACTGTCGTTAATCACCATTAACGTTACAGTCGCACCACTGATGATATCACCAGGAGCCACGCCAGGCTGCGGAGGATTTTTAATAAAATTTAAGCCAATATATTTATCAATGAATTTATCAACACGGGATTGCGGAATACCAATCAGCATAATTGGTTCATGATGTTCAACCAATTTTGCTCCGGCAATAGTGCCATCATTGGCCAATGCAACCATCGTATCAATCGGCTTACTCGAATAACCGCGCGTATTAACCACATCAGTCGTGATATAAACCAAGCCAAGTTGCTCTTCGCCTTTATATACACGAGCAACCAAAGGCTTACCTTCAGGTTTGCCGTAGCGATCAGCACCAGGAAAAATTTCAGAAGGCTGAATTTTTGCCAAGAAATCAGGCAAGCGCTCTGCGTAAGCAGGTAGGCTTACTATCATCATAGAAAATACAGCAAACAGCACAAGGATTCGTTTCCAAATGCCACTTAAGCACTTCATTTCAAGACAGGACATGGCTATTCCCGATATATCGATACTCTAAACACTTATATTATATGAATCATCTATCGGCAATAATTTGATTAAAATCAAATTTACAAATCTTAAAATCAAATTCCACATGCTAATAATACTTTAGAACTATAAAAATAAATCTTTTATTAGTAGACATGAAATATAGGAAAATCAACTTAATCAATGACCATCTTTATATTGTTAACTTATTTATAATAATACTCAAAACAATTTCTAATATTTTATTTAGCATATATTTAATAGAATATAATCTGACTTAGATTTTCATAAGCCGTCTGAAAATATCGAAAATACTTTAACCTACCCTTGCAATAATAAAATACAGTCCCTGCAAAAACAAAAAGAGCCTGTATAAAACAGGCTCTTTTTCAGGCTAATCTTAAGTCAGATTAGAATTTGTGACGCAGGCCAACAGTACC
>NZ_KV792652.1:0-15886 GCF_001808255.1 Neisseria sp. HMSC15G01 | reverse complement strand
ACAAAACCAGTCAACACCTTTCGCAAAATTATTTTCAGAAATTTAACCACCACCCTGTTTTAACAGGGTTTTTTATTTTATAAAAAACTCCAACAACCTTCCTACACAATCCATACATACAAAAAAACACAAAACAAAGGCCGTCTGAATTGCTCTTTCAGACGGCCTTTTGAATTTGACCCTCGCTTTAATTTATATTATTAGCGCTTGTTTTTTGGTATGATGCTTCCTTGATTCTTTTATATCAGCCTCGAGTTTGCTATGTCTGTCTATACAAGTGTTTCCGACACTCAAATGCGTGACTTCCTTCTGCAATATGATTTGGGAGATTTTGTTTCTTTGCAGGGGATTGCTCAAGGAATTACTAACAGTAATTATTTTTTGACTACTTCAACCGGTCGTTATGTATTGACTGTTTTTGAGGTTTTGAAATCAGAAGAACTGCCTTTCTTTCTAGAACTAAACCAGCATTTGAGTCTGAATGGTGTTGCCTGCGCTGCTCCGATTGCTCGCAAAGATGGCAGACTGCATTCTATTTTGGCCGGAAAACCGGCTTGTTTGGTTACTTGTTTGAATGGCTCGGATACCGGCTGGCCAACTGAGGCTCAATGCTTCCATACCGGTGCTATGCTGGCCAAAATGCATTTAGCCGGTCAAGACTTTCCTTTAAAAATGAAAAACCCTCGTTATGATGACTGGTGGCGCGATGCCTGCACTCAGTTGCTGCCTGTTTTAGATTCTAAAGATGCCGCACTGCTTCAATCTGAAATTGCCGCTTTAGATGAAAATCTGGGAGAGCATTTGCCTTCTGGTATTATCCATGCCGATTTATTTAAGGACAACGTATTGCTTAATGGAGATGAAGTTTCCGGCTTTATCGACTTCTATTATGCGTGTAACGGTAATTTCATGTACGACCTGGCAATTGCAGTTAACGATTGGGCACGAACAGCTGATAACAAGTTAGACCCTGTCCTTTATGATGCCTTTATCCACGGCTATGAAAGCGTACGTCCATTATCTGATGAAGAACGCGCGTATTTCCCTACTGCACAAAGAGCAGGATGTATTCGTTTTTGGGTATCACGCCTACTTGATTTCCATTTTCCTCAATCAGGAGAAATGACGTTTATTAAAGATCCAAATGCATTTAGGGATCTGCTCTTGACTCTTAAATAATATATAGATAAAAGGCCGTCTGAAATTCAGACGGCCTTTTATCTAATGCCCTCCCCCGCCGGAACCGCTAAACGGAGGTCTCGCCAGCCAAATAATGGGAATCATACTGATGAATATGATACTGCCTGCCAAGAAGATTTCATTTGAGCCAATAATAAAGCCTTGTTGGGAAATAGTACTATTTATCGCAGCCAGGGCTTGCTCTTTGCTCAGGCCATTGGCCATCATGCCTTGAATAGATTGGTTGCTGATTGAGGACAATGAATTAATATGTTCGGTCAGCTGAGTATGGTGCAGAGCTTCGCGCCGTTCCCACATGGTGCTGACAACGGACACACCGACACCGCCCATAAAGACTCGCAAGAAATTAGACAAGCTACTGGCCGAGGCAATTTGGTTGCCCTTCATATGCGATAAGGTGATACTGGTCAGGGGCAGGAAGAACATGGCTACGCCTAAACCCTGCCAAAACTGTGGCCAAACGACGTTGCTCATATCCATGCCGGCATAGAAGTCGGTTCGCCAATGGAATGTATAGGCAAACACCAAGAAGCTAGCGCTGACAAACAGGCGCATATCGACGCGATTGCCAAACTTACCAATAATCGGCGACAGAATAATCGGCAGAAAACCTACCGGTGCAGCAGCCAAACCAGCCCAAGTAGCGGTATAGTCGAGATTTGATTGCAACACCAAAGGCAGCAAGGTCAATGTACCCATATACACCATAAAGCCCAAGGATGTCGCAACAACGCCTATCGTAAAGTTTCTATTTCTAAACAATGACAAATCGACAATCGGGTATTTCTCGCCCAGCTCCCAAACAATAAAATAGGTCAGGAACACCAAAGCGGTAACGCCCAAAACGATAATCTCTCCCGAGGCAAACCAGTCCAATTCCTTACCTCTATCAAGCATCATTTGCAATGCGCCGACACCGACAATCATCAACACCAGCCCGACATAATCGATTGGCGCCCTGACGATTTCAGTTTCCCTGTGTCGAAGCTGCTTCCAAGCAATAGTTGCAGACAAAATCCCGATCGGGATATTGATAAAGAAAATCCATCCCCAATGCCAATTGTCTGAAATCCAACCGCCTAAAATCGGCCCCAACACAGGGGCAACAACGACGGTCATCGCCCATAAGGCCAGCGCCAATGTTCGTTTTTCAGGCGGATAAGAAGCCATCAACAGGCTTTGGGACAAGGGAATCAATGGCCCGGCGATGAAGCCTTGCAATACACGGAAAAAAACCAAGGCTTGAAGATTATGTGCAATGCCACACAGCCATGACGTTACGACAAACCCGATCACAGCGGCGATAAAGATTTTGACCTCGCCGAACCGCTTGGCCAAAAAACCTGTCAAGGGAACAGAGATGGCATTGGCTACGGCAAATGAGGTAATCACCCAAGTTCCCTGCGTGGTAGCCGCACCCAAATCCCCTGCAATAACAGGCACGGCGACGTTGGCGATGGTGCTGTCCAAGACTTCCATAAATACGGCCAAGCTGAGCGCCAAAGTTGCCAACACCAGCTTAAACCCTTGTAAAGGCGGATAATTCATATTTATAAACTATAAGACAACCGCCAAAGCGGTCGATTGAAGAGAATCAATATTTCAGACGGCCTGAGCCTTCAATAAAAGACTCAGGCCGTCTGAAAAGATTATTTTGCGTATTGCTCGAAGATTTTATCGACTAAAGCATCGGCGGCTTTCCAATCCACACTTTTCGTTTCCGGCAAGGCAGTATTTCGTTCCGCTTCGGCAGTCATGGCTTTACCGCTGCCCTTCTCGGCAATATCGACTTTAACAGTCATCGACAAACCGACACGGAGCGGATTTTGTTGCAATTCTTTAGCATCCAAACTGATACGCACCGGTACACGTTGCACAACTTTAATCCAGTTGCCCGTTGCGTTTTGTGCCGGCAGTAATGAGAACGCACTGCCCGTACCGGCCGACAAGCCCATTACCTTGCCATGGTAAACCACTTTACTGCCGTACAAATCGGCTGTCATTTCAACAGGCTGGCCGATTTTCATTTTGCGCAGTTGCGATTCTTTAAAGTTGGCATCCACCCACAATTCAGACAGAGGCACAACAGCCATCATCGGCGTACCTTGCACGATACGTTGGCCGACTTGGACATTGCGTTTGGCAATTTGGCCGCTAATCGGCGAACGGATTTGCGTACGTTGCAAATTCAACCAAGCGTCTTTGATGTGGCTGATGGCCGTCTGAACTGCCGGTTGTTGGCGCAGAGGAATATTACTGCCCAACGCTGCCTGAGCAGAAACTTCTTCCGCCTCAACCGCTTTCAATGCAGCCTGAGCCTGAACCACAGCGGCACGGGCATGGCTGAGTTCTTCTCCGGAAACCGCTTCCGTACCCGCCAAAGATTCGCGGCGGCGCAAATCGGCTTGCGCACGGGCCAAATCGGCTTTGCGTAACAACACTTGCGCTTTGGCTTTTGAATTGACCGCAGTTTGCTGTTTGTTTTGACGGATGGCCTGAATCAATTCATTTTGCGCGCGATCGTATGCCAGCTGAAAATCGCTGTCGTCCAAAGCCACCAAAACATCGCCTTTTTTCACGACATCCGTATCGTCATACATGACTTTGCGCACCGTGCCGTTCACCTGCGGCGTAATCATCACCAAATGACCGGCCACATAAGCATCTTCCGTTTCTTCTTCATGCTGCCAAAACAGGAAATACGCCAAAGCAACTCCTGCTGCCGCAATAAGGAATAGAAGCGTAACGATAACCAAATTGCGTTTGCGATGCGTTTTAGCGCCGGAAGCGACTACTTCCGGTTCTTTTTGGACATTATTTTTTTCCGATTGAGTATCCATAAGTCCTAACTTTAATTCTGCACATGTGATAACGATATTATTGTTTGCTGGGCGCTGACTTATACTATCAGTCCCCAATACGCGTGTTTAACGCGCTAAAGGGTCATATTTTATAGTTACACTCTATTCATTACAATAATTTCTTCCGGTAGCAAATGTAAATAAGGTAAGCAAAAGGCCGTCTGAAATTACTTTCAGACGGCCTACGTTTTAATAAAACGTTTATTTCTTATTTAATTTAAAGCCACCGCCCAACTGGGCATTGAGGTTACTCCAAGCTGTCAGATATTCTGCATGGTATTGAACCGCCGACATTTTCGTACGCGCAGCTTCGTCTTGTTTTTGCAAAGCGGTCAAGCCGTTATCCAAACCTGCACGAACACGTCCTTTCGCATTTTGCACAGATTTATCGGCAATATTGACCATCTTGTTCCAAGTATCTTGTCGGCTTTTCAGGCTTTGATAGTCCACTACGGCATCTGCCGCCGAACGCATGGCGTTCAAAACAGTTTGGTCATACACGGCAACCTGCTCGTTATATTGAGCGCGTTTGCCCGCCAATTTGGACTGCAGCGCGCCGGACGTAAACAATGGCAGATTCAAAGCCGGAACAATGCCCAACATACCGGAAGTCCGTCCGCGAATCAGATTGAACGCATCAATGTGCGTCATACCTGCCAAAACTTTTAATTCGATATTCGGGTAAAACTCTGCTTCGGTCGATTTGACGATATGCCATTTCTCTTCAAGCAAGGCTTTTTGTGCCGCGATATCGGGACGGGCCGCCAACAAGTCCGCTTCAATACGACTAACCGGCAATGACGGCACAGCCGCCATTTTTTCCGGAACTTGTCCATTTAATGCACCCGGCACTCGGCCGGTCAATACAGCCAGACTGTTGCGGATTTTCTCATTTTTCTGAGTCCATGCCGATTTTTCAAGCTGTAATTGCTGTTGCGCCATTTCCAGAGCGTGCAAGGCATCGGCAGGAGCCAGCTGCGCTTTAACGCGTTGTTGCATCAGTTTCAATGCTTTATCCGCCAGCTCTATACGCGTATCCAACAAAGCCAATTGTTCTGTCGCCATCTGCCACGCAAAATATTGGGCGGCAACGGCGTGAGCCAACTCGGTGCGGATATGATGAGCTTCATACACCGCAGCCCTGCTTTTTCCTAAAACAGCTTGAATCTGCTCTCGGTTTTTACCCCAAAAGTCGAAAACCAAACTGCCTTGTAAGGCTGCGTGCGCCAAAACCAATGTATGGTCGGTATCGACCATACCGGCTTGAGGTTTGGGTGAAACATAAGCACCCAGACCTGTAACGCCCAAGCCGACTTGCGGTTTGTTTGCAGCTCCCACAACGCCCAGCTGCGCCTGAGCCTGCTCAAACCTTGCCTTGACGACACGCAGATTGGTAGACGTCTGAATGGCGGAAGCAATCAAATTGTTTAATTTTTTATCTTTCAGCTTCATCCACCAGCCGTCTTGGGCAGTAGCGGCAGATTGGCCTTGCGGCAGCGGATAGGCTGTTGTCTCATCCAAAGGCGACTGTTTGCCGAACGGTGCACATGCCGCCAACAGCGAAACAGCGGCAACGCACACGCTTGATTTGACCAAACCTAATTTCATACAGACTCCGTTTATGTGTGTCTGCCGCAGACCTTCAGGCCGTCTGTTGTTAATTGCCCAAACGGTTCAACAGTTTACCCAACAGGTGTTGCAGCGTATCGTAATCCTCTTTCGTGAAATCTTCCCACGCCTGGCCGCTCTGACGGGCAATTTGCGGCCATACTTCGTGGATGAAGGTCTCACCCGAAGGGGTTAATTTTAGCACAATCTGACGACGGTCTTTCTGATTGATATAACGCTCTACCCAGCCGCGCTCAACCATATCGTCCGACAGGCGTGTTGCACTGGTGCGCGTCAAGTCCATCAGGTCGCTCAAGCGCGAAGGCAGGATTTCGCTGTTTGGGCTGACGTAAACCGCCATCAGGGAAAACCACAGGTTTTCATTGATGCCGAACGCTTTCAGGTTTTCGTTCAAATGGCTGCTCAAACGTTCGGTTACGATGCGCAACATGCGGGATACTTGGTTTTGCTGCTCTGGAAACTGCGGCAGACGGGTAGAAAGCAAACGCATTGCGTTGACTAATTCGGTTTGTGAAAAACTCATAAATTCCTTCTTTCTGAGTGAATTATTTTATTCGATATCAATCAAAATAAAATATGATGTAATAATTTACTTTAAGATACCAATTACTTACTTTAAGACGTTATACTAATTCAGATGATTATTTTAGTGTATGAAAATCTGATAATCGGTTACATGCTCCTACTAAACGGAGTTTTCTATGCCTAAATCATGAAAATTCGACCATAAAAAAGGCCGTCTGAAACCTTGATGACAACTTTCAGACGGCCTCGATGACAGATTAAAATAAGCTTTTCCACTTGTACCGGATCCAAACCATGAACACTTCCGCCTTTTTCCCCCACATTACCCTTATCGGTGTCGGTTTAATCGGCGGCTCGTTCATGCTCGACCTTAAACGCTTGGGACTGGTGCAAACCGTTACCGGTATCGACACCAATGCCGACAACCTCAATTACGCACTCGAATGCGGCATCATCGATCATGCCTATCCGAATATTTGCGCCGAAAGCATTAGCAATGCCGATTTGGTTTTAATCGCCACGCCTGTCTCCGTCCTGCCTGACGTATGCCGCGACATCAAGCCCTTCTTAAAAGACACTGCCTGCGTTTCCGATGTCGGCAGCACCAAACAATCGGCACTCAATGCCTTCCGCACCCACTTATCCGATCGCCTGCCGCAATGTTTTGCTGCACACCCGATTGCCGGCTCGGATCAAAGCGGGGCAAAATCCGCGCGTTGCGGTTTGTTTCAAAACAGCCGCCTGATTATTACGCTACACGGCCAAGAGGCTTCAGATGGCCTGAGACGGCTGAAAAGCCTGTGGCAGGCGGTTGGTTCGCAAATTTCGACCATGAGTGCCGAAGAACACGACAATATTTTTGCCGCTGTTTCCCACTTGCCGCACTTGACCGCCTTTGCCTATGTCCACGCTTTGGTTGACCATCCGCACGGCAAAGACTACCTCCCCTATGCCGCTACCGGCTTTCGCGACTTTACCCGCATCGCTTCCAGCCATCCTGCCGTTTGGACAGACATCTGCATGGCCAACCGCCCTGCCCTGCTCAAACTAACCAGCGATTTGAAAGAACAATTATCCAAATTGGAACGACTCCTTTCAGACGGCAACAAAACCGAGCTTTACTGCTATTTTGAAGAAGCCGCACAAATGCGTAATGACTGGCTGAAAAACCGTTAAACCTGTTTTCAGACGGCCTGATACCTTCTCAGCTAAAATCTTCATCACAATAAAAAGGGCATCTGTTTAGATGCCTTTTTTGATTTCTTACGACTTTAACCAACGTTTCACTCAGTCTTTCAAACGAAACTCAGCTGCTCTGGCGTGCGCGGTCAAGCTTTCGCCATGCGCCAACACGCTGGCGGTTTTACCCAACTTCTGCGCACCTTGTTCTGAAACCTGAATCAGACTGGAGCGTTTTTGGAAATCATATGTTCCCAAAGGAGAAGAGAAACGCGCTGTGCGGCTGGTCGGCAAAACGTGATTAGGGCCTGCGCAATAGTCGCCAAGGCTTTCACTGGTATAGCGTCCCATGAAAATAGCGCCGGCGTGGCGGATTTTTTTCACCCACTCTTGCGGATTCTCAACCGACAATTCCAAGTGTTCGGGAGAAATATAGTTGGCGATTTCGCAGGCTTCGTCCAAGTCTTTAGCTAAAATCATTGCACCGCGGTTGCCCAATGAAGCCTCAATAATCGCACGGCGAGGCATGGTTTCAATCAAGCGGTTCATGGCCGCCTGAACTTCGTCCAAATACGCTTGAGAAGTACCGATCAAAATCGCCTGTGCAATTTCATCGTGTTCCGCCTGGCTGAACAAATCCATGGCCACCCAATCGGCAGGCGTCGTGCCATCGGCAATCACCAAGATTTCAGACGGCCCTGCCACCATATCGATACCGACCACGCCGAACACGCGTCGTTTGGCCGCAGCGACAAAAGCATTACCCGGGCCGGTAATCTTATCGACTTGAGGCACAGATTCCGTACCATAAGCCAAAGCCGCAACCGCCTGCGCGCCGCCAACCGTAAACACTTTGGTTACACCGGCCACAAAAGCAGCCGCCAACACGATATCGTTGCGCTCGCCTTTCGGAGTGGGAACGACCATGATGATTTCTTTCACGCCGGCAACGTGGGCAGGCATGGCGTTCATGATGACGGAACTCGGATAAGCGGCTTTACCGCCCGGAACATAAATACCGACACGGTCAAGCGGCGTAATCTGTTGACCCAAAAGCGTGCCGTCTTCGTCTTCGTAAGTCCACGACTCCATTTTTTGGTGTTTATGGTAGCTTTCCACCCGTCGCGCGGCCGTTTTCAAGGCCGTCTGAATGTTTTCGGGCAAACGCTCAAACGCAGACTGCAAATCGTCTTGCGTCAGAATTAAATCGTCGATGGTTTGTGCGGATGTACCGTCAAAGCGGTTGGTATATTCAATCAGCGCCGCATCGCCGCGTTTTTGAACATCGGCACAGATGTCGGCAACAATACGGTCGATTTCAGGGTTTTGCGCGGTTTCAAAAGCGAGTAACGCTTTGAGTTCGGCTTGAAAATCAGGGGATTGGGTGTCGAGTTTCTTCATGGTTTGCTCTCTTCCTTGTTTCGTTCCTATTGTTTTCAGACGGCCTCATTCACTCAAAGGCCGTCTGAATATTATCTTTTCAAAAAACCTTTTTCCTGCAAAAACGCCAACATATGCGGCCGCACAGGATTGCCCAAAGTTTTGGCCAGCGATTCCTTCCAAGGTATCGGACTACCCTTGCGTAACTCATAATAATCCGCTACTGCCTGATTATAGGCCTCAACCGCCTCGGCATTCAGGTTTGGGCAAGCGTTTTCGGCATAGACCATTTCCTTAGGTAGGCGCGGTTTGAGCGGCGGGTCTTGGTCGGGATAACCGAGGCACAATCCCACCAAAGGCACGCAATAATCCGGCAGGTTCAACACATCCGACACTTTTTTCGCATTATTGCGCAACGCGCCGATATACACGCCGCCCAACCCAAGCGATTCGGCGGCAAGCAATACGTTTTGCGCCATAATGCCTGCATCGACCGCACCAATCAGGGTGACTTCCGCCCAATCAATTTGCGCATCGGGAAACATCGCCTTGTGTTTGGAAAAATCAATGCAAAACAGTAAAAATTCCGCACAATGGACAATATAAGGCGCGCTTCCTGCCGCTTCATGTATCCCCTGCCTCAGCGCAAGGTCGGATACGCGGATGATGGAAACGCATTGCAGGTTGTTGGAAGTCGAAGCCTGCTGCCCCGCACGCACCAGCGTATCGAGGATTTCATCGGTAATCGGTTCGGAAGTAAACCTGCGGATGGAGCGATGGGAAAGAATCGTATCGAGTGTCGGTTTGCTTTGCATCATGACGGGGCTTTCAAACTGGGTTGGCAAACAGGTTTTACCAAAAACTTTTCAGACGGCCTTAGCGGCATTTTCAAATGCCTGAATAATCGGATTCAACAGCTCATATTTGGTTTTCAATGCCGCCTTGTTGACCACCAAGCGGCTGGAAATATCAGCCACATGCTCCACAGCTTCCAAACCATTGGCCTTCAACGTATTGCCGCTGGAAACCAAATCGACAATCGCGTCGCTCAAACCGACCAAAGGCGCAAGCTCCATCGAGCCGTACAGTTTGATGATGTCCACATGCACACCCTTGCCGGCAAAATGTTCGGCGGCGATGTCGGGATATTTGGTGGCAATCCGCAAGCGGCTGCCGGGTTTGGAAGCGGCGGCGTAATCAAAACCTTTTTTAACCGCAACCATCATGCGGCATGAGGCGATGTGTAAATCTAAGGGTTGATACAGGCCATCTCCGCCATGCTCGATCAGCACGTCCTTACCGGCAATACCGAAATCCGCTGCACCATATTGCACATAAGTCGGCACGTCGGTCGCGCGTACAATTACCAAACGGATATTGTCATGATTGGTACCAATAATCAGCTTGCGCGACTTTTCCGGCTCTTCCGCAGGCACAATACCGGCGGCGGCCAATAGCGGCAGTGTCTCCTCAAAAATCCGCCCTTTGGATAAAGCAATCGTTAAAAGTGTGTCGGTCATTTTTTTCTTTTCCTTTGCCGTATCAAAAGCAAGAAGGCCGTCTGAAATCCACAATCCATTTCAGACGGCCTTAACTACGGTTTTACAATAAAGTTTTCACATCAGCCGCAATCGTTTCCGGCTCGCTGCCATAAGGCGAGAAAATCGCCACTTCGCCGTTTTTATCAATCAAATATGCGCCTGAAGAGTGGTCAACCAAATAGTTTTCACTGTCTTCTTTTTGGTTTACTTTAGCCGATACCACACGGTATTGCTGTTTGATAACAGGCAGGCTTTGATCGCCGGTAGCCGTCAGGCCGATAAAATCAGGGTTGAACTGTTTGGCGTATTTGCCGATTACTTCAGGCGTATCGCGCTCAGGGTCGATGCTGACAAATACTACTTTCACGTCTTTAGCCTGATCGCCCAATTGTTTCAACGTGTCGCTATAAGTCAGCAACTCGGTTGGGCATACGTCAGGACAGTGGGTATAGCCGAAAGACAGGATAACCACTTTGCCTTTCAAATCGCTCAGGCTGAAAGGTTTGCCGTCGCCATCGGTCAATGTAAAGTCGCCGCCAATGTCTTCTTTGCGCATATCGGTACCACGCGCTTGCACTTTGGGTGCAGACTCACCGGAAGCAGCAGGCGCAGCAGAAGTTGCAGGTGTCGAAGAAGCCTCTTTGGCCTCCTCTTTAGGCTGACAAGCAGCCAGAGCAGCCAACGCAAAAGCACTGAGTAAGAAAGTTCGTGTGACGGAAAGCATAAATTTTCTCCAAAACCGTTTCAAATAAGTAAGGCCAAACAACTGCCCGGCCGATATAAAAACAAAACATCTTCATATTAACGCGTTTAACACATTAAATGTAGCCCTTTTGCAGATAAATACTGCTTTTTTTGTTTTAAAAATCTGCCTCCCATTTAGATAACCATCAAACACAAAAAGTTTAATTCATTAAAAATCAAACAAATATAAAAATAATCCAATTTTTTTTCAATTACTGCTTTACAAGATTCGAGAACTCGCTATAATGACGACTTCTTCGCTAGCCCAGGTGGCGAAATTGGTAGACGCAGGGGACTCAAAATCCCCCGCCGCAAGGTGTGTCGGTTCGAGTCCGACCCTGGGCACCAAATTTAAAAAACCTCTTGATTCGGTCAAGAGGTTTTTTGCTATTCTTTGTTTGCAAAATTTGCAAAAACCTTCTCCTTACTCAAACTGTCAACAATCCACCCACATCAAGCTCAATAAAACCGTTTTTTTATTTCTTTAAAATCAAACGATAATCTATTTTCACTCCTTAAATGTTAAAAGATGAAAGATTTTGTCTTGCTTGTACAGTCGGATTGCGTTATCGTTTCTACTCTTTTTCACAAACTCTGTGTTTCTTTCCAATTGCTTGGATAGTCTGACTGTCATCGTATTCCCTCAGTGCGCGTACCCTAAATCGCTGCTTGGTGGAATTGCATTACAGGTGCTGTGGTGAGGCGGATTGTTCCTATTGGTTTGAGACCATATAAAAGAGGTCAATATGCAATTATCTGGCGCACAAATCATCGTGCAAAGTCTCAAAGCCGAAGGTGTCGAGTATGTATTCGGCTATCCGGGCGGTGCGGTTATCGAAATCTACGATGCCCTTTTCCAACTCAATAAATTCAAGCACACCCTGGTTCGCCACGAACAGGCAGCCGTACATGCGGCAGATGCCTATGCCCGTGTCAGCGGCAAAGTCGGCGTTGCCTTGGTGACTTCCGGCCCGGGCGTAACCAATGCCCTGACCGGTATCGCCACTGCTTACAGTGACTCTATTCCGTTAGTAGTCATCAGCGGCCAGGTGGGCAATTCCCTCATCGGGACAGACGCATTCCAAGAAGTGGATACAGTCGGCATTACTCGCCCTTGTGTCAAACACAACTTCTTGGTAACCAATATCGCTGAGTTGGCAGACACCATCAAAAAAGCTTTCCAAATCGCCGCAAGCGGCCGTCCGGGTCCCGTTGTTGTCGATGTTCCTAAAGATGTCACCCAAGCAATGGCTAAATTCAGCTATCCGCAAGAAGACATCTTCATCCGCTCTTACCAACCGGTTGTACAAGGCCACATCGGTCAAATCAAAAAAGCCGTACAAATGCTGGCTTCCGCCAAACGCCCTATTGTTTACTTCGGCGGCGGCGTGGTTTTGGGCAATGCCTCTGAGGAAATGACCAAATTCGTCCGCATGATCGGCGCTCCTTGTACCGGTACATTGATGGGCTTGGGTGCATACCCTTCCAGCAACCGCCAATTCTTGGGTATGCTGGGTATGCACGGCACTTACGAAGCCAACCTCGCCATGGAAAATGCAGACGTTGTACTGGCAATCGGTGCGCGCTTCGATGACCGCGTGATTTCCGTACCGTCCAAATTCTTTGAAAAAGCCAAAAAAATTATTCATATCGACGTTGACCCGTCCAGCATTGCCAAACGCGTCAAAGTGGATATCCCGATTGTCGGTGACGTGAAAAACGTATTGTCCGAAATGATTCAATTGTGGGGCAAGCAAGAATCTGCACCTGCTGCCGACTCATTGGATAAATGGTGGAGAAGCATTGAAGAATGGCGTTCTCGCAACTGCCTGTGGTTTGATAATGAAAGCGAAATCATCAAACCGCAATACGTCATTCAAAAACTGGCCGAAATCACCAATAATTCTGCCATCATTACTTCCGATGTCGGTCAACACCAAATGTTTACCGCTCAATATTACCCATTCGAGCGTCCGCGCCAATGGCTCAATTCCGGCGGTTTAGGCACAATGGGCGTCGGCTTGCCATATGCCATCGGTGCGAAACTGGCCGCTCCTGATCAAGATGTATTCTGCATCACCGGCGAAGGCTCGATTCAGATGAACATCCAAGAGCTGTCGACCTGCTTCCAATACCGAGTTCCGGTTAACGTCGTTACCCTGAACAACGGCTACCTCGGCATGGTCCGCCAATGGCAAGAACTTTATTACGGCAACCGTGAATCGGAAACCTATTTCGACTCATTGCCTGATTTTGTCAAACTGGCTGAAGCCTACGGCCATATCGGCATCCGTGTGGACAAGAAATCCGATGTAGAAGGCGCTTTACTGGAAGCATTAAACCAAAAAGACCGTCTGGTATTCCTCGATTTCTTGACCGACAAGAAACAAAACGTACTGCCTATGGTCGGCAACGGCAAAGGCTTGGACGAGATGGTTCTGCCGCCGCATATGCGCGAAACATTGTCAGCGTAAGGAGAGAAAAATGCGACATATCTTATCTATTCTGATGGAAAACGAATCAGGTGCGATGAGCCGTGTGGTAGGTTTGTTCTCCGCACGCGATTACAATATCGACTCCTTGGCTGTTGCGCCAACCGAAGACAAAACCTTGTCTCGCATGACCATCGTTACTCATGGCGACGAACACGTTATCGAGCAAATCACCAAACAACTCAACAAACTGATTGAAGTTATCAAAGTGGTTGACTTGAACGAAAGCCGTTTTGTCGAACGCGAACTGATGTTGGTAAAAGTCCGCGCCGTCGGCAAAGACCGCGACGAATTCCTACGATTGACCGAAATCTACCGCGGCAGTGTTATTGATGTAACAGACCGCAGCTACACCATCGAAATCACAGGTTCCACCGAAAAACTCGACTCTTTCCTCGAAACAGTCGGTCGCGCCCAAATTTTGGAAACCGTACGCACAGGCGCAGCCGGTATCGGTCGTGGCGAGCGTATTTTGAAAATTTAACGCTGTATCGTTCAGACGGCCTTTTACTTTCAACAAAGGCCGTCTGAAAAACAGTAGGAGACAAATATGTCAAGCATCCAAATCGTTGCATTAGTTACCGTCAAACCCGAATACACCGAGGCTCTGGCTGCCCAATTTAAAGAATTGGTCAAAGCCAGCCGTGCAGAAGAAGGCAACATCAGCTACGACCTGCACCAAGAAATCGGCAAACCCAACCGTTTCGTATTCGTAGAAAGCTGGAAATCCCAAGCAGCTATTGATGAGCACAATGCCAGCGAACATTTCCAAAACTTCGTCAAATTCATCGAAGGAAAAACCGAAGCATTGGAAATCGTCTTGATGAACCAAGTCCCTGCCTAATCCCCTATTACTTTTAACTCAACCCGGATTATCCGGAACCCTCTTACACTAAGGAAATAAAATGCAAGTTTATTACGATAAAGACGCTGACCTTTCTCTGATCAAAGGCAAAACCGTTGCCATCATCGGCTACGGTTCACAAGGTCACGCACACGCAGCAAACCTGAAAGATTCCGGCGTAAATGTCGTAATCGGTCTGCGCCAAGGCAGCTCTTGGAAAAAAGCCGAAGCAGCCGGCCACGACGTGCGCACCGTTGCTGAAGCAACTAAAGCAGCCGACGTTGTAATGATTCTGTTGCCTGACGAAAACCAACCTATCGTATACAAAAACGAAATCGATCCTAACTTGAAAGAAGGCGCAGTATTGGCGTTCGCTCACGGCTTCAACGTACACTACAACCAAATCGTACCTCGCGCCGACCTCGACGTTATCATGATCGCCCCTAAAGGCCCAGGCCACACCGTACGCAGCGAATTCCTGAAAGGCGGCGGCGTACCTTCCTTGATCGCCGTTTACCAAGATAAAAGCGGCAAAGCCAAAGACATCGCCCTGTCTTACGCAGCAGCCAACGGCGGCACTAAAGGCGGCGTAATCGAAACCAACTTCCGCGAAGAAACCGAAACCGACCTGTTTGGCGAACAAGCCGTATTGTGCGGTGGCGCAGTTGAATTGGTGAAATGCGGCTTTGAAACTTTGGTTGAAGCCGGTTACGCTCCAGAAATGGCCTACTTCGAATGTCTGCACGAGCTGAAACTGATCGTTGACCTGATGTACGAAGGCGGTATTGCCAACATGAACTACTCCATTTCCAACAATGCCGAATACGGTGAATACGTTACCGGCCCTGAAGTAGTGACTCCTGCAACCAAAGCTGCGATGAAAAAAGCGCTATACCGCATTCAAAGCGGCGAATATGCGAAAATGTTCATCCAAGAAGGCGCAACCAACTACGCCAGCATGACTGCCCGTCGCCGTCTGAACGCCGACCACCAAATTGAAAAAGTGGGTGCACAACTGCGTTCTATGATGCCTTGGATCGCTAAAAACAAACTGGTTGACCAAGACAAAAACTAATCTGTCTTTCAAGCAAATGAAACCTGCCTGATTACTCAGGCAGGTTTTTTTATAATTTTAAAACCCAATACACTATAAACCTCACTCAACAAGGCCGTCTGAAGACAATATAAACAACATTTACCCCCAACCTCTATAAACTGTCTTTCATGATTCTCCTAAAATTTCCTTTTAAAAAAACATATTACGAAATAAACGACTATTTTCTATACCTACTCTGTCTGCAAAAAACAACGTTTCCCAACAAAAATACGCCTAAAACAAGAGGAAAATTTGTTTTCTTAAGCCATAACCTTTATATTATGGTCATGGAATCGTTGAAACAGAACGATATCGTAATAAGAAGAACGAATGCTCGCTTCTTCACACTTAAAAAAGGAAAACAGCAATGAAAAAATCCCTGATTGCCCTGACTC